>NZ_JAMYQZ010000025.1:0-72558 GCF_040321145.1 Mesorhizobium sp. M0514 | reverse complement strand
TTTCTGGCTCGCGGATCACTGTGGCCGCGGATCGGGCCTGTCGGGCTTGTCATGAGGGGTGTTGTTGCCTTCACGGCACGGTGTGCCGATGCCGCAGCATTTGCCGTTGTAGGTGACACCGGGCTTGGTCTTCTCGCATTCCCTCGGCGGTGCCGTCTGACACCCTGCCAGCACCGAAACCGCGATGGCGGCGAGAAATGCGTTTCTTGAAGTGATAAACATTGACGTTCTCCTTGATGGACCGTGTTTGCTACACACCGCTTGGTCGCGGGCGGCAGCGAAATGGTTCAAGGAAAATTGGAATCAGGCCGCGCCGAGGCGGACATCACCCTTCTCAATATGGTTGAGAAACCACGCATATGTCTGTTCCAATCCATCGCGAAGCGCGTAGCGCGGGCGCCATCCCGTCGCAAACAGCCGCGAAACATCCATCAACTTGCGCGGCGTGCCATCTGGCTTGGTCGTATCGAAGGCGATATCAGCCTCGACGCCGGCGACCGATGCGACGGTCTGGGCAAGCTCGGCAATGGTGACATCCTCGCCCGAACCGACATTGACGTGGCTGTCGCCGGCATAATTCTTCAACAGCCAGACCAAGGCATCGGCGGCGTCGTCGACATGCAGGAATTCACGCCGTGGCGTGCCCGAGCCCCAGACCTCGAGGCTGTTGCCGCCGCTCAGCGCCAGTGCATGCGCCTTTCGCATCAGGGCCGGCACGACATGGCTGGACTGGAGATCGAAATTGTCGCCAGGACCGTAAAGGTTGGCCGGCATCGCCGAGATGTAGTCGACGCCATGCTGGCGCCGATAGGCCTGGCACAGTTTGAGCCCGGCGATCTTGGCGATGGCATACCATTCATTGGTGGGTTCGAGCGGACCGGTCAGCAGCGCGTCTTCCCTGATCGGCTGCGGCGCGAGCTTTGGATAGATGCAGGACGAGCCGAGAAACAAAAGCTTGCCGACCTCGCTGCGAAAGGCGCCGTCAATGACATTGCCCTGCATAACCAGGTTTTGCTGCAGGAAATCGACAGGGAACCGGTCATTGGCCAGGATACCGCCGACTTTGGCGGCCGCCATCACCACCGCATCCGGCCTGTGCTCGGCCATCCAGCGCCGCACCCCCGCTTGGTCGAGCAGGTCGAGCTTGTCGCGCGATATGGTGAGTATCTCGCAGTCCTCGCTCGCCAGCCGGCGCACGACGGCCGAACCGACCATGCCACGATGCCCGGCGACGAAGACACGCTTGCCTTTCAGATCAAATGTCGCGTCCATGAACCTGCCTCACGCAGAACGGCTGTTCTGCCGCGTGCCGCCGGCGGTGCGCGCCAGATCGGCCTGCACCATTTCCGCCACCAGATCCCTGAAGCCGGTCGTGTGCGACCACCCCAGCCTGGCTTTGGCCTTGGCGGGGTCGCCGAGCAGCAGGTCGACCTCGGTCGGCCGGAAATAGCGCGGATCGATGCGCACCAGGACAGTGCCCGAACCGGCATCGACACCGACTTCATCGACACCCGCGCCTTGCCAGCGGATGGTGCGGCCGGTCTCGGCAAACGCCAGCTCGACGAATTCGCGCACCGAATGCGCCTCGCCGGTCGCCAGCACGAAATCGTCGGCTTCGCTGTGCTGCAGAATGCGCCACATGCCCTCCACATAGTCGCGCGCATGGCCCCAATCACGCTTGGCGTCGAGATTGCCGAGATAGAGCGTGTCCTGCAGGCCATGATGGATCGAGGCGACGGCCCGCGTAATCTTGCGGGTGACGAAGGTCTCGCCGCGTGTCGGGCTTTCGTGGTTGAACAGGATGCCGTTGGCGGCGAACATGCCGTAAGCCTCGCGGTAATTGACCGTGATCCAGTAGGCGTAAAGCTTGGCCGCTGCATAGGGCGAGCGCGGATGGAAGGGCGTCGCCTCGCTTTGCGGGACCTCGCGCGCCTTGCCGTAAAGCTCCGACGTCGATGCCTGGTAGAAGCGCACCGACTTCTCCAGGCGCAGGATGCGGATCGCCTCGAGCAGCCTGAGTGTTCCCAGCGCATCGGCATTGCCGGTGTATTCCGGCGTCTCGAAACTCACCTGGACATGACTCTGGGCGCCGAGATTGTAGATCTCGCCGGGCTGTGTCTCCTGCACCAGGCGAATAAGGTTGGTCGCGTCGGTCAGGTCGCCATAATGCAGGAAGAAACGCGCACCGCGCTCGTGCGGATCGACATAGATGTCGTCAACGCGCTCGGTGTTGAACGAGGACGAGCGGCGTTTGACGCCATGGACAATATAGCCCTTCTGCAGAAGCAATTCTGCGAGATAGGCCCCGTCCTGCCCGGTAACCCCGGTGATGAGCGCCACTTTTTCCGTCATTGCCGCTCCGTCCGCATCCAATCCCGGCAACCGAATACAGATTTGGCGCGAGAACGCAAATCCCCCATACGGGGGACAGGTTTCAGCCAGCGATTGTGTCGTTCTCAGGCACCTGCAACCGCGCAGAAATGCTTCATCCTGGCCAGCGCAAGCTCGGGATCGGCGAGCAACCCTGCCTGGTCGGCAAGGCGGAAGATGTCGGCATAGTGCAGGATGCCGCGCGCCGACTGCATGCCGCCGACCATGGCGAAATGGTCCTGATGGCCGTTGAGCCAGGCAATGAAGACGATGCCGGCCTTGTAATACTCCGTCGGCGCCTCGAAGATCTTGCGCGACAACGGCACTGTCGGCGCCATCAGCGCGTCAAATCCGGCGCGGTCGCCGTCAGCCAGTTTCGCGAGCGCCGCACTGGCGACTGGCGCGATGACGTCGAATATGCCGAGCAAGGCGTGCGAGTGCCGCTTCCCGTCGCCGGCAATCAGTTCGGGATAGTTGAAATCGTCGCCGGTGAACATGACGACGCCTTCCGGCAACCGGTTGCGCAAGGCAACTTCCTTGCCGGCATCGAGCAGGGAAATCTTTATCCCCTCGACCTTGCCGGCATGGCGCTCGATGATGGCGACGACGGTGTCGAGCGCGGCCTCGAAATTGCCGCTGCCCCAATAACCTTTCAGTGCAGGATCGAACATGTCGCCCAGCCAGTGCAGGATGACCTTGCCGGATGCCTGGCTGAGGATGCGATCGTAGACCCTGATATAGTCGTCCGGACCCTTTGCGACCGCTGCCAGCGCCCGGCTGGCCATCATGATCGCCTTGCCGCCCTCGCCTTCAATGAAAGCGAACTGCTCCTCATAGGCGGCGATCACATCTTCGAGTGATCTCGAATTGGCCGGCGCCAGATGATCGGTGCCGGCGCCCGAGGAGAGGTCTGCGCCTTCGACGCTGCGCGCCTCGGCGATCGAGCGGCGGATCAATTCCTGCGCATTCGCCCAGTCGAAACCCATGCCGCGCTGGGAGGTGTCCATCGCCTCGGCGATGCGGAAGCCAAGCCGCCACAAATGATGCCGAAACGCCATCGTCTTGTCCCAATCGACCGCAGGCTTCGACCAGGGGTCGGTCATCGCGAAAGGATCGGCGACGACGTGGGCCGCGGCATAGGCGATGCGCGGGAAAACCGCACCGATTACGGGCTCGACCGGACTGCCCGCGAGCTTGTAGCTGACGCGGCCGCCATTCTGCGTAGGCAGGGTGATATCCATGGCAACCTCCGTTTTCGGCATCCTATAAATGGAACGTTCCAATAAATCAAGAACCTTTATGATTGCGGCGATTGAACCGGTCCAAATGCCGAAGAAGGCTAAGAGTCCTTGCTAGGAACCACATTCATCACCTTTTCGACCTCCGCAAGAATCCCGATTGACTCTCGGTTGGCAGAGTGATTAGAACGTTCCAATAGATTTGCCCATCTAAGCGGAGGAAACCACCGACATGGCCAGCCGGGCCAAGGCAACGATCCTGGACATCGCCCGCGAGGCTGGTGTGTCCAAATCGACGGTGTCGCTTGTGCTGCAAGGCTCAGGGCTGATCCGGCCTGAAACCGCGGTCAAGGTTCGCAAGGCGATCGAGGATGTCGGCTATGTCTACAACCGCGGCGCCGCCAATCTGCGCAAAGCCCATTCCAACGTCATCGGCATGGTCATCAACGATCTCACCAACCCCTTTTTCGCCGAGCTGGCGGTCGGCATGGAGCGCGTCTTCCAGTCGGCCGGCATCGTGCCCTTCATCGCCAACACGGCGGAGAACCCGGTGCGCCAGGAAGAAGTGCTGAAGTCGCTGATGGAACAGGGCGTCGCAGGCCTGATCGTGTCACCGGCACGCGGCACCACGCCGGGCGCCTTCCGTCGCCTCGAGATGGCGGGCGTGCCGGTCGTCTTCGCCATGCGCCGCCTGCCGGACAGCCGCATCCCGGTGATCGCTCCTGACAACCATCGCGGCGCGTATCTCGCCGCCGCCCATCTGATCGGCAAGGGCCATCGCCGGCTGGCCTTCTTCGGCGGCACCTCCGACCTGGTCGTCTATCAGGAGCGCCTGGGCGGTTTTCGTGAAGCTTGCGAAACATTGGGCATTGCCAGGCGCGACGTGCTTGTCGTCGAAGGCGAGACCAGCCGCAGGGGCGGCATCGCGTGCCTGGAAACCGCCCTTGCCATGGCCGAGCCGCCGACGGCGGCACTGTGCTTCAACGATGCCGTCGCCTTCGGCGTCATGCTGGCGCTGCGCAAGCGCGGGCTGGAGCCCGGCGCGGACTTTGCCGTCGTCGGCTTCGACGACGTGGTCGAGGCCGAGCATTATATGCCGGCGCTGACCAGCGTCTCGGTGGACACACCCGGCCTCGGCGAACGCGCCGCCCACGTCATGCTGAAGATGATCCAGTCGCGCATCACGCATGCCGAGGACCATATCGGCGCCGTCAATCTGGTCGTCAGGGACAGCTGCGGTCCCGATCGCGGCACCCAGGACACATCAGCAGGAATGGGAGACGCGGCATGAGCGTCAAATGGGGACTGATCGGCGCCAGCACGATCGCCAAACAGTTCATGATCAACGCCATTCGCGCGCAAGAGGGTGGCGAAATATCAGCGGTGATGAGCTCCAGCCCGGAGCGCGCCAAGACCTATGCCGATGAACACAACATCCCGCTTGCCGTCTCGACGCTCGATGACCTGCTCGGCGCCGACATCGACGCCGTCTACATCTCGACCACCAATGAACTGCATCTCGAACAGGCGCTGGCCGCGATCGACGCGGGAAAGCATGTTCTGTGCGAAAAGCCGCTGGCGCTGAACAGCGCCGACGCGCGCACAATGGTCGCCGCCGCCAAGGAAGCCGGTGTCGTGCTTGGCACCAATCATCATCTGCGCAATGCCGGCGCCCACCGCGCCATGCGCGACGCCATATCAGCCGGCCGCATCGGCAAGCCGATTGCCGCGCGTGTGTTCCATGCCGTCTATCTGCCGGAGAACCTGCAGGGATGGCGCATCACCAGACCGGAAGCCGGCGGCGGCGTGATGCTCGACATCACCGTGCACGATGCCGACACGCTGCGCTTCGTGCTCGGCGACGACCCGATCGAGATTTCGGCCTTCACCCAGTCGGCCGGCATGGCCGGCAGCGGGCTGGAAGACGGTGCCATGTGCATCTGGCGCTTCAGGTCCGGTTTGATTGCCCAGTCGCATGAAGGCTTCACCACGAAGTTCGCCGATACCGGCTTCGAGGTGCATGGTTCCGAAGGCTCGCTGATCGCTAAAAATGTGATGACGCAGAAGCCGGTCGGTTCGGTGCTGCTACGCACCGCCAAGGGCGAGGAGGAACTGAGCTTCGACCGCGAAGACCTCTACGTCAGGTCGCTGCGCCAGTTCCATGCCGCTATTAGCGGCGCGGGCCAGCCCTCCGCAACCGGCGAGGACGGCGTCTGGTCACTAGCCTGCGCCGAAGCAGCGTTGCTGTCCGGGAAATCCGGCAAGGCGGTTGCCATCGAGCCGAAACTCGGGAGCGCCAAGTGAGCAAGCTCGTCTCCGCTCAGCAGGCCGCCAGCCTCATCAAGGACGGCATGACCGTCTCCGTCTCATCATCGAGCGGCCTCGGCTGCCCGGATGCCGTGCTGGCTGCCATCGGCGAGCGCTTCGACGCTGAAGGCCATCCGAAAGACATCACCACGCTGCATCCGATCGCCGCCGGCGACATGTATGGCATCAAGGGCATCGACCATCTGGCTAAGCCTGGCCTGTTGAAGCGCACGCTCTGCGGCTCCTATCCCTCGGGCCCCTCCTCGTCCGAGCCGCCGCAGATATGGAAGATGATCGGCGACAATTCGGTCGCCGCCTACAATGTGCCGTCGGGCATCCTGTTCGACATGCACCGCGAGGCCGCCGCCAAGCGGCCGGGTGTGCTGACCAAGGTCGGCCTTGACACTTTTGCCGACCCGCGCCACCAGGGCTGCGCCATGAACGCGGCGGCAAGCGAGCCGATCGTCTCGGTGCAGCAGTTCGACGGCGAGGAATGGCTCTATTTCCGCTCGATCGCGCCTGACATTTCGATCATCCGCGCCACCACCGCCGACGAGCGCGGCAACCTCACTTACGAGCATGAAGGCGCCTATTTGGGCGGCCTCGAACAGGCGCTCGCCGCCCGCAACAATGGCGGCATCGTCATTGCGCAGGTCAAGCGCGTCGTCGAGAACGGCACGCTGAAGCCGCATGACGTGCGCGTGCCCGGCGTCCTGGTCGACCACATCGTGGTGGCGCCGGACCAGTTGCAGACGACGTTGACGCCTTACGACCCGGCGATTTCGGGCGAGATCTTCCGGCCGTTGTCCAGCTTCCGCAACGCTGAGATGAACGTCCAGAAAGTAATCGCGCGCCGCGTCGCCATGGAATTGCGCGACGGCATGGCGGTCAACATTGGCTTCGGCATCTCGGCAAACGTGCCGCGTATCCTTCTCGAGGAAGGCCAGCACGGCAAAGTCACCTGGGTGATCGAGCAGGGCGCCGTCGGCGGCGTGCCGCTGCTCGACTTCAAGTTCGGCTGCGCTTCCAATGCCGAGGCGATCATGCCCTCGCCGCACCAGTTCATCTATTTCCAGGCCGGCGGCTTCGATGCCTCGCTGCTCTCCTTCTTGCAGATCGACCGCCATGGCTCCGTCAACGTGTCGAAACTCTCGGCCCGGCCACATGTCACCGCCGGGGCCGGCGGCTTTGTCGACATCACGGCACGGGCGAAAAAGATCGTCTTCTCCGGCTTCTTCAATGCCGGCGCCAAGCTTTCGCTCGCCGATGGCGGCATCCGCATCGACGCGGAAGGCAAGGTCAAGAAGGTGGTCAACGAGGTCGAACACATCTCCTTCTCCGGCAAGCGCGCCGTCGCGCAAGGGCAGGACATCACCTACGTCACCGAGCGCTGCGTGATGAAGCTGACGCCGGACGGTCTGATGGTGACGGAACTGGCGCCCGGCATCGACCTCGAACGCGATGTGCTGGCGCAGTCAGAGATTCCGCTCGGCATCGCCAACGATCTCAAGGTCACGCCGGCGGCTCTCTATCAGGACCGTCCGATTGGCCTGTCGCTGAATGGTGGCGCTTCGCTCGGAGGCGCGCATGGCTGAGCGCCTCGTCACCTTCGAGCAGGACGGCGCCATCGGCATCGTCACGCTGCGCCGGCCGGAGAAGTTCAACGCGCTGGACATTCCGATGCTGCGCGCGCTCGAGACAGCGCTCGACGAAGCCGAAATGGCTGAAGGCGTGCGCGTCGTGCTGATCCGCGGCGAAGGCAAAGGCTTTTGCGCCGGCGGCGACGTCGAGGCCTGGGCACAAATGAGCGCTGCCGACTTTCAGGTGCAATGGGTGCGCTACGGCCACCGTGTCTTCGACCGACTGGCGCGGCTGCGGCAGCCGACCATCGCGGTGCTTTCCGGCCATGCGCTGGGTGGCGGGCTGGAGCTGGCGGTCGCCTGCGACTTCCGTGTCGCCGAAACGCAGGTGAAGCTCGGCTTTCCCGAGACATCGATCGGCGTCGTCCCCGGTTGGTCCGGCACGCAGCGCGCCGTGCGCCGCTTTGGGGCCCAGATCGTGCGCCGCATGGCACTCGGCGGCGAGCTCTTTGCCGCCTCCGACGCGCTTGCCCTCGGCGTCGTTGACCGCGTGGTCGAGACCGGCCAGGCGCTGGCAGAGGCCAGGACTTGGGCCGAAAAAATCGCCGGGCGCGGGCCGCTCGCAACCGAAGCCGCCAAGCTGATGATCGCAGTCGCCGAAGGCGAGGAAAGTGCGGCCGCCACCGAGGCGCTCGCCAGCGGCTTCGTTGCGCTGACCGGCGACCTCAAAGCCGGCGTGAGCGCCTTCAAGGCCAAGCAGAAGCCGGCCTTTTCGAGATCCTAGAGAAAGCATGATGAACGCACCGCTCAACATTTCCATGCCGGCCGAGGCGTCCAAGGCGCCGAAGGCTTACAAGCTCCTGATCGACGGCAAGCATGTCGATGCCCGTGACGGCCGCACGATTGCGCGCAACAGCCCCGGCCATGGCTTCACCGTTTCGCTCTATGCGCAGGCCGGCGAGGCCGAGGTGGAGGCGGCCATGCAGGCCGCGCACAAGGCATTCGAGACCGGCCCGTGGCCGCGCACGAAGGCGGCCGAGCGCGCCGCCATCCTGCTCAAGACGGCCGACCTGATCGAGGCCCAGCGCGAAGACATCGCCCGACTCGATGCGCTGGAATCCGGCAAGCCGATCGCCCAGGCGCGCGGCGAGATCGGCGGCGCCATCGACATCTGGCGCTATGCCGCCTCGCTCGCCCGCACGCTGCACGGCGAAAGCTACGCCAATCTCGGCGACGCCATGCTGGGCGTCGTCCTGCGCGAGCCGATCGGCGTCGTCTCGATCATCACACCATGGAATTTCCCCTTCCTCATCGTCAGCCAGAAACTGCCCTTCGCGCTCGCCGCCGGCTGCACGGCGGTGGTCAAGCCGAGCGAAATGACCTCGGCCTCGACCTTCGTGCTCGGCGACATCCTGATGCAGGCCGGCCTGCCCGCGGGCGTCGTCAACATCCTGGCCGGCCTCGGCGCCGATGTCGGGGGGCCGATGGTCAGCCATCCGCTGGTCGAGATGGTGTCGTTCACCGGCTCTACCCGCGTCGGCAAGATGACCATGGCTTCCGCCGCGCAGTCGCTGAAGAAAGTCTCGATGGAGCTCGGCGGCAAGAACGGCCAGATCGTCTTCCCCGATGCCGATCTCGAGGCGGCCGCTGACGCAGCAGTGTTCGGCGGCTTCTTCAACGCCGGCGAATGCTGCAATGCCGGCAGTCGGTTGATCGTGCATGAAGCCATCGCCGACGATTTCCTCGCCACTGTCAAGGCCCTGACCGCCAAGGTAACGGTCGGCGACCCACTCGACGACCGAACCAAGGTTGGCGCGATGATTTCCGCCGACCATCTGACCAAGGTCGCAGATTGCGTTGCGGCAGCAGCAAAAGACGGCAGCAATGTCTATAGCGGTGGCGGCCAATTGGCGTCCAATGCCGGCCAGTACCTCGATCCGACCATCATTCGCGGCGTTACCGAAGACATGGCTATTGCGCGCGAGGAAGTGTTTGGCCCGGTGCTCTCCGTGCTGACTTTTGGATCGATTGAAAAGGCGTTGCACATCGCCAACAACACGCCCTATGGTCTGTCGGCAGGGGTGTGGAGCGCCAGCATCGACACTTGTATGTCGGTGGCGCGTGGTGTGCGTTCGGGGACCGTTTGGGTGAACACATTCATGGAAGGCTTTCCCGAGCTGCCATTCGGGGGCTACAAGCAGTCCGGCATCGGACGCGAACTCGGCAAACGCGCTGTCGAGGATTATACCGAGGAAAAGACAATCCAGTTTCATCGCGGCCAGCGCACCGGTTGGTGGGTCGGCTGAGTTTGGAAGAACCCGGTGGGCTTCCACCGGTCGTGTAATGCAACAAGGGAGGTAGAACATGTTGCGCAAAATGCTTATCGGAACGGCTCTGGCGACGGCCTTTGCTTTCTCGGCCCATGCCGAGGACGTCAAGGAAGTGCAGATGCTGCATTGGTGGACGTCGGGCGGCGAAGCGGCTGCTCTCAACGTCCTCAAGGGCGACCTTGCCAAGGAAGGCTATGCCTGGAAGGACGTGCCGGTGGCCGGTGGTGGCGGCGACGCCGCCATGACTGCGCTGAAGGCGATGGTCGCGGCCGGCAATTACCCGACCGCGTCGCAGATGCTCGGCTACACCGTGCTCGACTATGCGGCGGCCGGCGTCATGGGCGACCTGACCGAGACGGCGAAGAAGGAAGGCTGGGACAAGTCGGTTCCGGCAGCCCTGCAGAAGTTCTCCGTCTATGACGGCAAGTGGGTCGCTGCTCCAGTCAACGTCCACTCCGTCAACTGGCTGTGGATCAACAAGGCGGTGATGGACAAGATCGGCGGCACCGAGCCAAAGACCTTCGACGACTTCGTCGCCTTGCTCGACAAAGCCAAGGCGGCTGGCGTTATTCCGCTCGCCCTTGGCGGCCAGAACTGGCAGGAAGCCACCATGTTCGACTCGGTTGTGCTGTCGACCGGCGGACCTGAGTTCTACAAGAAGGCCTTCAACGACCTCGACGACGAGTCCCTCAAGTCGGACACGATGAAGAAGTCGTTCGACAACCTCGCCAAGCTCGTCACCTATGTCGACCCGAACTTCTCGGGCCGCGACTGGAACCTTGCCACCGCCATGGTCATCAAGGGCGATGCCCTGGTGCAGGTGATGGGTGACTGGGCCAAGGGCGAGTTCAACGCCGCCAAGAAAACGCCGGGCACCGACTTCCTGTGCTATCGCTTCCCGGGCACGGAAGGCTCGGTGGTCTACAACTCCGACATGTTCGGCATGTTCAACGTTCCGGACGACCGCAAGGCCGCCCAGGTCGCGTTGGCCACCGCCACCCTGTCGAAGAGCTTCCAGTCGGCCTTCAACGTCGTCAAGGGTTCGGTTCCCGCCCGTACCGACGTTCCGGACACCGACTTCGACGCGTGCGGCAAGAAGGGCATCGCCGACCTGAAGGCTGCCAACGAAGGCGGCACACTGTTCGGCTCGCTTGCCCAGGGCTATGGCGCGCCTCCGGCGGTCGCCAATGCCTACAAGGACGTCGTTTCGAAGTTCGTCCACGGTCAGATCAAGACCTCGGACGAAGCCGTGACCGAACTGGTCAAGGCAATCGACGACGCCAAGTAAGCGCTGGCCAGAAACACACCTTCCCCGCTTCGGCGGGGAAGGTGTCACCTAAGGATTGGCCAGCTGGCGCAATTCCAGGAAAAGTGTGAGCGGTTTTCCGGCCGGAATTGCGTAAAAGAAAGAGTTAGAGAGGTTCGCCGTTTCCGTGAAACGGTGAAAGCACTCTTGAACACCATGCCGACCAGAGACCCGTATGCACGGGGCCGCCTTGCCGCCTGACGGCAGAGCACGGACGACCCGAACGGGAGGAGCCTCATGAGCAGTGTAGCGACGACCCAGATCAAGCTGACACCCGAGCGGTCTCGCCCCTCCGTGCGCGCGCGACTGCAGGACGCGCTGCCGAAGATCGTGCTGGCGCCGAGCTTCGCCATCACCATCGTCTTCGTCTATGGCTTCATCCTGTGGACAGTCTATCTGTCCTTCACCAATTCCAAGACCTTCCCGTCCTATGTCATTACCGGACCACGCGCGTATCTACGGCTGTGGGGCTGGACGTTCGACTCCGACCCGCCATCGAGCTGGTACACGTCGATCGTCAATATGGGCATTTTTGGCTTTCTCTACATCGCCATCTGCCTGGCGCTCGGCCTGTTCCTGGCCATCCTGCTCGACCAGAAGATTCGCGGCGAAGGCGTGTTGCGGCCGATCTATCTCTACCCGATGGCGCTGTCCTTCATCGTCACCGGCGTCGCCTGGAAATGGTTCCTCGACCCCGGCCTCGGTCTTGAGCAGACCTTGCATCAGTGGGGCTGGACGAGCTTCCATTTCGACTGGATCAAGAACAAGGATTTCGTCATCTACACGGTGGTCATTGCCGGCGTCTGGCAGGCCTCCGGCTTCATCATGGCGATGTTCCTGGCCGGCCTGCGTGGCATTGACGGCGAGATCATGAAGGCGGCGCAGATCGACGGTGCCACCACCTTCCAGCTCTACCGCCGCATCGTCATTCCGCTGCTGCGGCCAATCTTCCTGTCGGCCTTCATCGTGCTCGCGCACCTTGCCATCAAGTCCTACGATCTCGTGGTGGCGCTGACCAGCGGCGGCCCCGGTGGCTCGGCCTGGCTGCCGTCCAACTTCATGTATGAGTACACCTTCAAGCGCAACGAAATGGCCGTCGGCTCGGCCAGTGCCGTGATCATGCTGATGACCATCGTTGCCATCATCGTGCCTTATCTCTATTCGGAACTCAGGGAGAAGCCGCGATGAGCGCTGTCGCCACCCCTGCCCGCCCCGCTGCTTCCCAAAAGGCCTCCGGCGGCATGAGCACCAAGACCCTCAACCGCATCGTCATCTACGGGCTTCTGGCGCTGTTTGCGCTGTTTTATCTGATGCCGCTGTTCGTCATGCTGGTGACCTCGTTCAAGACCATGGACGAGATCCAGAACGGCAACATGCTGGCGTTGCCCACGGCGCCGACCTTCGACCCGTGGCTGAAGGCCTGGGGCGAGACCTGCGTCGGCCTCACCTGCGCCGGCATCAAGGGCTATTTCTGGAACTCGATCAAGATGGTGGTTCCAGCCGTACTGATCTCGACCATGCTCGGCGCGCTCAACGGCTACGTCTTGACCAAATGGCGTTTTCGCGGCGCCACGCTGGTGTTCGGGCTGATGCTGTTTGCCTGCTTCATTCCGTTCCAGTCGGTGCTGCTGCCGATGGCGACCATCCTCGGCAGCCTGGGACGTTTCGGCGTGAAGCTGCAGAATGCGACGGGTACGAGTTTCGGTCTCGGCAATCCGACGGTCAACCTGGTCTTCGTCCATGTCGTCTACGGCATCGGCTTCACTACACTGTTTTTCCGCAACTATTACGAGGCATTCCCGAACGAGCTGATCAAGGCCGCACAGGTCGACGGCGCCTCCTTCTTCCAGATCTTCCGCCGCATCATGCTGCCGAACTCGATGCCGATCTTCGTCGTCACCGTCATCTACCAGTTCACCAACATCTGGAACGACTTCCTGTTCGCTTCGGCTTACGCCGGCACAGGCGACTCCATGCCGATGACGGTGGCGCTCAACAACGTCGTCAACACCTCGACCGGCGTCGTCGAATACAACGTCAACATGGCGGCCGCGATGATCGCGGCTCTGCCCACCCTGATCGTCTATGTCGTCGCCGGCCGCTATTTCGTGCGCGGGCTGATGGCTGGCGCGGTCAAGGGCTGATCAATTCGGAAGGAACGACCATGGCTTTTCTGGAAATTGATGGGCTGAAGAAGCGCTTCGGGAATGTCGAGATCCTGAAGGGCATCGATGTCGAGCTCGAAAAGGGCGGCTTCCTGGTGCTGGTCGGCCCGTCCGGCTGCGGCAAGTCCACCTTGCTCAACACGATTGCCGGCCTGGAGCAGATCACCGAGGGCGAAATCCGCGTCGACGGCCGCGCCATCAACGATCTGCACCCATCCAAGCGCGACATCGCCATGGTGTTCCAGAGCTATGCGCTCTATCCGAACATGACGGTGGCCGGAAACATCTCCTTCGGCATGGAGATGCGCGGCGTGCCGGCCGACGAACGCCAAAAGGCGATCGACAAGGTGGCCAAGGTCCTGCAGATCGGCCACCTCCTGCAGCGCAAGCCGAGCCAGCTTTCCGGCGGCCAGCGCCAGCGCGTCGCCATGGGCCGGGCGCTGGTGCGCGACCCCAAGCTGTTCCTGTTCGACGAGCCTTTGTCCAACCTCGACGCCAAATTGCGCGTTGACATGCGCATCGAGATCAAGCGCCTGCATGCCACCACCGGCACAACCATCGTCTACGTCACCCACGACCAGATCGAGGCGATGACGCTGGCTACCAAGATCGCCGTCATGCGCGACGGCGAGGTGCAGCAGTTCGGCACCCCGGCCGAGATCTACAACAACCCGACCAATTTGTTCGTCGCCGACTTCATGGGTTCGCCAGCGATGAACCTGATCCCGGCGACCATTGCCACGTCGGGCAATGCGCTGTCCGTCGTGTTGGAGCGCGAGGCGCGCGAGCCGATCACGCTGCCGATGGCCAACGCGCCGGCGGGTCTTTCGGCATTCCAGGGCAAGCCGATCATCTTCGGCGTGCGCCCGGAAGCGCTGACCGATCCGGAAGGTGCGGAACGCAACGCCTCCAACATTGCCACTGCCGACCTGCACATCGAAGTGGTCGAGCCGGCAGGGTCCGACACGTTCGCGGTGACCAACCTCGGCGGCAAGGGCGTGGTGGCGCGGTTGCGGGCCGACGCCAACATCCAGCCGGGCACCAGCACGCCGCTCGCCTTCAACCTGACCAAGGCCGTGTTCTTCGATCCGGCGACCGAACACCGCATCCGCTGATCGAGATGGTCAGCCCCGATATCGTCATCATCGGCTCCGGTATCGGCGGCGCTACGATCGCCTCCGGTCTGGCGGGCAGCGGTGCCTCGATCCTGATGCTGGAGCGCGGCGAGCCCTTGCCGGCAACGCCGCATGCCCGCGACACGCGCTCGATCTTCGTCGATGGCCACTACCGTCCGAAGGAGATGTGGCGCGAGCCCGGCGGCGCCGCCTTCAACCCCGGCAATTACTACTATGTCGGCGGCAATTCGAAATTCTACGGCGCGGTGCTGATCCGCTACCGCAAAGAGGATTTCGCCGCCATGGAGCACTTCGGTGGCGTCTCGCCGGCATGGCCGTTTTCCTACGATGAATTCGAGCCTTGGTATTCGAAAGCCGAGCAGCTGTTTCGCGTCCGCGGCTCGCTCGGCGAGGACCCGACCGAACCGTTCCACTCGATCCCCTATGCTTTCAAGCCGGTGCCCGACGAAGCGCCGATTGCGCGCGCCCGCGCTGAGTTGAAAGCCCTCGGCCTGCATCCGGCCTCGCTGCCGCTCGGCGTCGACATCGACACCTGGCTGAAAGAGGGCAAGACCGGCTGGGACGCATTCCCCAATACCGCCCAGGGCAAGGTTGATGCGCAGACCGGACCGCTGACGGCGGCACTCAAGGACAGCAATATCCGACTCGAAACCGGCTGCCATGTCGAATATCTCGAAGCGTCGTCCGACGGCAAAAGCATCGCTGCCGTTCACTACCGTCAGAATGGCGAGCTGAAGAAAGTCGCGCCGAAGCTGGTCATCCTGTCCGCCGGCGCGGTCAATTCCGCCGTCATCCTGCTGCGCTCGCCGTCATCAGACGGCAAAGGCCTCGCCAACAGCTCCGACCAGGTCGGCCGCAATTTCATGAACCATAATTCGAGCGCCATGCTGGCGATCGATCCGCGCCGCAGGAACGACAGCGTCTACCAGAAGACGCTGATGCTGAATGACTACTATCTCTCCGACGGCAAAGGCGGCAAGCCGCTCGGCAACGTCCAGCTGCTCGGCAAGATCGACGGCAACATGTTGAAGGCCAACGTCAAACGCGTGCCGAAATTCGCGCTCGATTACATGGCCGGTCACGCCGTCGACTGGTATCTGATGTGCGAGGATCTACCCGATCCGGAAAGCCGCATCATGGTCGACGGCAAGGACATCGTCATGCAATGGCGGCGCTCCAACATGCAGTCGTTGGACGGGCTGACCAAGCTGATGCGTGAGAACTTCCGCGCCTGCGGTTATCCCATCGTGCTGTCGCGTCCCTTCGACAAGCGCACGCCCTCGCACCAGTGCGGCACGGTGAAAATGGGCGACGATCCGGCGACGTCGCCGCTCGACCCTTTCTGCCGCGCCTTCGACCACCCGAACCTGTTCGTCGTCGACGCCAGTTTTTTGCCGAACTCGGCCGCCGTGAATCCGGCGCTGTCGATTGCGGCACAGGCGCTCCGCGTGGCCGAGCATATTCGCCGAACGGACCTCGCGGCATGACCCGCCCCGCAGCAATCGTCACCGGCGGTGCGCGCGGCATTGGGCTCGCCTGCGCCGAGGCGCTGGCCGGGGCCGGCTTCGACATTTTGATCGCCGACCTTGCCGAACAAGCGCCGGACGAACTGGCCGCCAACATCACCGCACGGGGTGCGGAGTTCGCCTATGTCCGTTGTGATATCGCCAACCTCGAGGATCACACGGCCCTCGTCGACGCCGCCATACGTGCCTTCAGCCGCATCGACTGCCTGGTCAACAATGCCGGCATCGGCGCCGTGGTGCGCGGCGATCTGCTGCAGCTGAAGCCCGAGAATTTCGACCGTGCGCTGGACGTCAATCTGCGCGGCACAGTCTTCCTTAGCCAGGCCGTCGCCAAGGCGATGCTGGCGGCTCCCAGCAATCATCCGCGCTCGATCATCACCATCACCTCGGTCAGCGCCGATATGGCCTCGCCGGAACGCGCCGACTACTGCATCTCGAAAGCCGGCCTTTCGATGTGGGTGAAGAACCTGGCGCTACGGCTTGCGCCGGAAAACATCGGCGTGTTCGAACTGCGGCCGGGCATCATTCGCACCGACATGACCGCGAGCGTATCAGCCAAATACGACGCGCTTATCGACAGCGGCCTGGTGCCGGCAAAACGCTGGGGCGAAGCATCGGACATCGGCGCCGTGGTGGCGACGCTTGCCGCCGGCAAGCTCGGCTTTTCCACAGGCTCGATTATCAATGTCGACGGCGCGCTCTCCGTGCCTCGACTGTAGGTGGATAGAGTTATGACCGACTACATCATCGTAGGTGCCGGCCCGGCCGGCTGCGTTCTGGCCAACCGGCTGAGCGAGGATCCAGCGAATTCCGTGCTGCTGCTCGAGGCCGGCGGCAAGGACTGGCACCCCTACATCCACATGCCGGCGGGCTTTGCCAAGATGACCAAGGGCATCGCTTCCTGGGGCTGGTCGACTGTGCCGCAGAGGCACATGCAAGACCGCGTCTTCTGGTATACGCAGGCGAAGGTGGTCGGCGGCGGCTCGTCCATCAATGCCCAGATATACACGCGCGGCAACGCTCGCGACTACGACGCATGGGAGAAGGAAGAGGGCCTCGCGGGCTGGGGCTATCGCGACGTGCTGCCCTATTTCAAGCGCGCCGAGAACAACCAGCGCTTCGCCAACGATTTTCACGGCGACCAGGGGCCGCTCGGCGTGTCGAACCCGATTTCGCCGCTGCCGATTTGCGAGGCCTATTTCCGCGCCGGCCAAGAGATGGGCATCCCCTTCAACCCGGATTTCAACGGCGCTAGCCAGGAAGGCGTCGGCTACTACCAGCTCACCCAGAAGGACGCCCGGCGCTCATCCGCTTCGGTCGCCTATTTGAAGCCCATCCGCGCGCGCAAGAACCTGACGGTCCGAACCGATGTGCTGGTCACCCGCATCGTCGTCGAGAAAGGCCGCGCCATCGGCGTCGAGATCGCCGACAAACCCGGCGGCGAGAAGACCATCATGCGCGCCGAGCGCGAAGTGATCGTCTCGTCCGGCGCCATCGGTTCGCCGAAGCTGTTGATGCAGTCGGGCATCGGCCCGGCTGATCACCTGAAATCGGTCGGCGTGACGCCGGTGCATGATCTGCCCGGTGTCGGCTCCAACATGCAGGACCATCTCGATTTGTTCGTCATCGCCGAATGCACCGGCGACCACACCTATGACAACTACGCCAAGCTGCACCGCACCGCGTGGGCCGGCTTGCAGTATCTGCTGCTGAAGAAAGGGCCGGTCGCCTCCAGCCTGTTCGAGACCGGCGGCTTCTGGTACGCCGATCCGACCGCCGCCTCGCCCGACATCCAGTTCCATCTGGGACTCGGCTCCGGCATCGAGGCCGGCGTCGAGAGGTTGAAGAACCCCGGCGTGACCTTGAACTCGGCCTTCCTGCGCCCGCGCTCGCGCGGCACGGTGCGGCTGAGCAGCGCCGACCCGGCCGACCACCCGCTGATCGATCCCAACTATTGGTCGGACCCTTATGACCGCGCCATGTCGATCAAGGGCCTCAGGCTTGCGCGCGAGATCATGCGGCAGAAGGCGCTTGCACCTTACGTGTTGCGCGAGGTGCTGCCCGGACCATCGCTCGCCAGCGACGACGAGCTGATCGACTATGCCTGCCGCACCGCCAAGACCGACCATCACCCCGTAGGCACCTGCCGCATGGGCCATGACGATATGGCGGTGGTCACACCGGACCTGCGCCTGCGCGGCATCGAGGGCCTGCGCGTCTGCGATGCCTCGGTGATGCCGCGCGTGCCTTCTTCCAACACCAATGCGCCGACCATCATGGTCGGCGAAAAAGGCGCCGACATCATCCTCGGCCGCGAGCCGCTTCCGCCGGCGGTGTTCTCCGGCAATCGGGCCGCATAGCCACTTAGGAGAACGAACCAATGATCAGACACTGCGTCTTCGTACGCCTCCGCAGCGATGTGCCCGCCACGGAGCGCACGGCAATCCACGCCGATCTCGAAGCACTGCGCTCCGTTGTCGACGGCATGGACGCGGTCCACTTCAGCGCCAATGTCAGCCCGGAGCCGTTCGCGCGCGGCTTCAGCCATGCCTTCACCATCGACTTCCGCGATGCCGCCGCCCGCGACGCCTATCTCGTGCATGAAGCGCATCAGCGCGCCGGCGCCCGATTGGTCGCAGCGCTCGAAGGCGGCACCGACGGGCTGATGGTGTTCGATCTCGACATTACGAAAAAGTGACCGCGCTTCTTTCGAAAGCCGGCTGACGCCTGTTCTCTTTTGCGCCCCAAGGAACATATCGTTCCCCGGGGGCGTTTAGGAGGAACGTCGTGGCTCTCACCGCGCAGCAGAAGAAAACCGTCCTTGCCTCCTTCCTCGGCTGGACCCTCGACGCTTTTGATTTCTTCATTCTGACGTTCCTGCTCACCGATATCGCAACCGAATTCAACACTGACGTCCCGCAGTCTCCAAAGCGTTGTTCCTGACGCTGGCGACACGCTTCATCGGCGCCTTCTTCTTCGGCAGGCTGGCCGACAAATATGGCCGCAAGCCCATTCTGATGCTCAACATCGTCAGCTATTCGGTGGTCGGCGCGCTGGCTGCCTTCTCGCCCAATCTCGGCATTTTCCTGGCGCTGCGCGCTCTGTTCGGCATCGCCATGGGCGGCGAATGGGGGCTGGGCAGTTCGCTCGCCATGGAGTCCATTCCGCCCAGTGCCCGCGGCATGGTCTCGGGCATCCTGCAATGCGGCTATCCCACCGGCTACCTTCTGGCGGCCGTGGTTTACGGCGTGCTTTACGAGCAGACGATCGGTGGTTACACGATCGGCTGGCGCGCCATGTTCCTGCTCTCCTTCCTGCCGGCACTGATCGTGCTCTTCATCCGCTCGCATGTGCCGGAATCGCCGGCCTTCGTCGAGGCGCAGAAGTCCGTCAGACCTGGCGTTCTTGAAACGCTGCGGAAGCACTGGGGCGTCGCCGTCTATGCGGTCGTGCTGATGATGTTCTTCAATTTCTTCAGCCACGGCACGCAGGACCTCTACCCGACCTTCCTCAAGAAGCAGCATGGCTTCGACCCGCACACGGTGAGTTGGATCACCATCGTCGCCAATATCGGCGCCATCGTCGGCGGGTTGGCGTTCGGCGCACTGTCGGAGAAGATCGGCCGCGTCAGCGCGATAACGCTCGCCTGCCTGATTGCCTTGCCCTCGATTCCGCTCTGGGCCTTCAGCTCGACACCGTTCATGCTGGCCATCGGCGCCTTCGTCATGCAGGTCGCGGTGCAGGGCGCCTGGGGCGTCATCCCGGTGCATCTTAACGAGCTGTCGCCCGGCGCCGTGCGGGCAACCTTGCCCGGCTTCATCTACCAGGCCGGCAATCTCGCGGCGTCCTATGGCGGTCCCTACCAGGCCGGCATCGCCGAGACGTCTGGAGGCAGCTATGGCTACGCGCTGGCGCTGTTTGCCGGCGTGGTCGCCGTCTGCATCATCGTCGTCATCCGCTTCAGTCCGGAACGGCGCGGACAGGTGATGACGGTGCTCGGCTGAAGTATCAGGCTCTCAGCCCAGTCTGAGGGCCACGACACCGGCGACGATGCTGAGCGCGGCGGCGCCGCGCCAGCCTGTCATCTTCTCGCCGAGCGCGAAAACCGAGATCATCATGGCAAACAGGATCGACGTCTCGCGCAACGACGCCACCGAGGCGATCGGCGCCTTGGTCATCGCCCACATGACGATCCAGTAGGCCGCGCCGCTAAGCACGCCGGTGAACAGGCCTGCCTTCCAGTCGCGCGCCAGCACGGGCAGCGCCTTGGGCCCGCGAAAGATGAGGCACAGCACCAGCGCCCACGTGGCATCGCAGATGAACAGCCATGCGGCATAGCTCGTTGCCGTTGCGGCCAGCCGCGCGCCGCTGCCGTCGGAGAGCGTGTAGCTGGATATGAAGATCGAAGTGCCGAGCGCAAAGCCGACCGCCCGCACATTGATCCGCTCCAGATGCGCGCCGCCGCGAAACGACATCACCAACGTGCCGGCCGACAGCAGCAGGATGCCGAGGATGGCGAAAGGCGCCGGCATCTCCTGCACCACGACAACGCCGCCGAGGGCGGTCAAAAGCGGCGCCGTGCCGCGCGCCAGCGGATAGGTTTGGGCGAAATCGCCGGCCTTGTAGGCGCCGATCAGGAAAGTCCGGTAGCCCATGTGGAAAATCACCGAGGCGATGATGAAAGGCCACACTTCGGCCTTCGGAAACTCGACGAAGGGCAGCACGAAAAGCGCGGCAAACCCCATGCCCAGTGTCATCAGCGTGATCGACAGGAAGCGATCGAGATGGACCTTGACCAGCGCGTTCCAGATCGCGTGCATGGCGGCGGCGGCAAGCACCGCGAAGAAGACGAAAAGCGTCATCGAGGGCTCACCGATCTCCCGAGCTCAAAGGCGTTTCGAGATCGATATCGATCCGGACCGGAAAATGGTCTGAAGCGATCTCGCCTATATCGGCACTGACCGAGCGCACACGGTCGGCGAACATACCGCCGACGAAGCAATGGTCGAGCCGGCGTTTTGCCACTTTCCCGTCGATAGTTTTCACATGGGTGTGGTAATCGGCAGCCGGCTCGCTAGCGACGGCAGCGGCATCAACAAAGCCGTCGAGATAGGCCGCCCCGCGATGATAGGGCGTGCTGCCGACGATGCGGCTGTATTCGGCGCTGCCAGGCTCCATGTTGAAATCGCCCATCCAGATCGCCGCCGTCGGGTTCTCCGGCTCGGCCTCGCCGCTGGTCCAGTTGCGCGAAGGCTCATCGTCCGCGCCGCTCCACGGGCCGCCCTCGGACGGCGCGCGGCGATGCTCGGCCAAGAGATAGTCGATCTGCTCCAGACGCTCCTCCGCCGCGATATGGGCGAGATGCAGCGACAGGACCCTTACCGGTCCGGCCGGCGTGCGGATCATGCATTCGAGCGCGGCGTTACGCGTGTTGAGCGGCCGCAGCGTGCGGCGCATGGGCAGCGCGTGCAGCCGCGACCAGGCGATCGGCAGCTTCGACAGCAGCATGGTGCCGAACTGGCGGCGGCGGTTGACGACCCGGCCGTCGCGCTGCTCACTGGCGTCCATGTCGAAGGCCGGGCCATAGACCCAGTAATAGCTAGGCAGCAGCTTGGACAGGACCTCCGGCTGGTCGTCCTCATTGGTGCGCTGCCAATGCCGCTCGACCTCCTGCAGCGCGATGATATCGGCGCCGTCGACCAGCTTGGTGCAGCGCGAAAGATCGTAACGGCCATCGCCGCCGAACCCGTACTGGATGTTGTAGCTGACCAGCTTCATTGCTTATCCGGCTCAATTTCGCTTTGGCAGTAGCGGTTCGGCAGACGGGTTGCAATGTACCGGCACGACGGCGGAACTGGGCCAGCGTCTATGATGTGGTCAGCGGCTGGAACCGGCCCGCCGGCGATGCCGCCAGTTCGGCCCAGTCGATCTCTTCCTCCAGCCGGTGGTAGGCTTCGTCGCCGATCGTGCCGTTGCTGCGCAACTCCTCGAGCGTGTCGCGCTGGCGGTTGATGGCATAGAGGCGCAGCCGGTCGTATTCGGTCGCGGCCTGAGCGTCCTCCGGGTTTTCCGCAATCAGGCGCTGCGCTTCATACTGTTCGCGCACGACGGCGGCGGCCGCAGATGTCTTGCGGCTCAGCACGTCCAGTGCTGCCTGCATGATGGCGACGCGCGCCTGCGCCACCTCATTGTCGACGGTTCTATCGGGGTCGAAGTTGATCCAGCGCAGCAGCGGCTTCAGCGTCATGCCTTGCAGCACCAGCGTGCCCAGCACCACCGCGAAGGCGGCAAGCACGATCGGGTCGCGGCCGGGAAAATCGGCCGGCAGCGCAATGGCCACCACCAGCGTCACCAACCCACGCATGCCGCACCAGCCGACAATGACGGCGCCGCCGAACGTCGGCAATTCCCGCCTTGCCTCTTGGCTGCCGAAGCGGGCAAGCCACCGGATGATCGCGACGTAACTCGCCACCCAGACAAGGCGCGCGACGATAACGACGACCAGCACCGTTGCGGCGAAAAGGAATGCTTCGCCTTGCCCGTCGCCGGCCAGCCTGCCAACGATCGTGCGTGCCTGCAGGCCCATCAGCACGAAAGCCAGCACGTTGAGCACGAACACCGCCGACTCCCAGACCGAATAGGTGCTGACGCGGCGTCTCGCCGACGACTGGCGCGGCGCCCTGCGCGCAATGGTTATGGCATAGACGACGATGGTGATGATGGCGGAAAGGCCGAGCCTGTCGGCGATGATCCACACGGCGAAGGTTCCGGCAAACTGCACCACCGTGCTGCTCGCCGCATCCTCGATGCGGCCGAGCGCCAGCAGCGAGACGCGGCCAAACAGATAGCCCGCGATCACACTGCCGATCGTTGCCAGCAGGATCACCGGAACGGCGTTGCTGAGCATGATCGTGCCAAGCGCGGCCGAAACCGCCAGCCGGTAGATCAGCAGCGCCGTGGCATCGTTGAGCAGGCTCTCGCCCTGCAGGATGGCGGTGATGCGGTGCGGTACCTTGAACTGGCTGAGCACGGCGGATGCGGCCACCGCATCCGGCGGCGCGACGATGGCGCCAAGCGCGATTGCCGCCGCGATCGGCAGGCCGGCCATCTTCCAGCCGACCAAGGCAACCACCACGGTGGTGAAGACCACGGCGCCCAGCGCGAGCAACGCGAGCGACAGCCGGTAGCGCTTGAGGTCGCGCAGCGACGTGTCATAGGCGGCGTCGAGAAGCACCGGCGCGATGAACAGGGCAAGCGCCAGCTCCGGATCGATCTCGATCGTCGGCGCACCGGGTACGAAGGCAATCGCGACGCCGGCCAGAGCCAGCAGGGACGGATAGGGAATTTCCAGCCGCCGCGACAGCGCCGTCAGCGCGACGGCAGCCAGAAGCAGGATGAGGGTAAGTTCGAATAGCGCCATGGCCCATCGTAGCGGCGAAGCGGCATCATGGGCAGTGGCTGGATGGCAAGATGCTGTTGATTATCCAGCACTCGGGGTCCGGCAATGATACGGCCGTTCATCGCGCCAGCTCGAATCGACCGCCTCGGTCGCGCCAAAATGCTGCTTGCTAGTGCAGCACCAGCATATCGCTTGATGAGAACGATATGTCGGCCTTCTCGCCGACCGCGGGCGGTGGCGTTGCCGGGCTGTTGAAGGTGTCGAGCGACACTGTGTTGCCGCCGATGCCGACGCGAACGCGAATGACTGAGCCGAGGAAGTGCACTTCGGAGATTTCGCCCGACAGGCTTGAATCGCGCCCGGGTTGGCGTCCGAGCGAAATCGCCTCCGGTCGCAGCGCCAGCGACAGCGTGTCACCGGACTTCGAGCCGTTGAGCTTGCCCATTAGCGAGACTTCCTGCGTGTTGACGCGCACCTTGCCGGACGCGGCATCGGTGACAGTGCCTTCGAGCACGTTCAGCGTGCCGACGAAATTGGCGACGAACTTGGTCGCCGGCCGGTTGTAGATCTCGAACGGGGTGCCGACCTGCTCGGCCTTGCCGCCATACATCACCGCGATGCGGTCCGAGATCGACAGCGCCTCTTCCTGGTCATGTGTGACGAAGATGGTAGTGATGCCGAGCTTCTTCTGGATCGAGCGGATTTCCTCGCGCAGCGAGACGCGCACCTTGGCGTCGAGCGCCGACAGCGGCTCGTCGAGCAAAAGCAGCTTCGGCTTCGGCGCGATGGCGCGGGCCAGCGCGATGCGCTGTTGCTGGCCGCCGGAGAGCTGGTAGGGATAGCGGGCGGCCATCTGCGGCAGCTTGATGATGTCGAGCATCTCGGCGACCCGGGAATCGATCTCTGCCCTTGCCATGCCGGCGACCTTCAGGCCGAAGCCGATATTTTGCGCCACGGTCAGGTTCGGGAACAGCGCGTAAGCCTGGAACACCATACCGACATTGCGCTGGTTGGGCTTCAGCCTCGTGATGTCCTTGCCTGCGACGACGATCTTGCCCGCCGACGGCTCTTCGAAACCGGCGACCATGCGCAGCACGGTGGTCTTGCCGCAACCCGATGGCCCAAGGAAGGAAACGAACTCGCCCGGCTCGACATCAAGATTGAAATCTTCGACCACGGTGGTGGCGCCGAAGGATTTTCGCACATGCTGGATGGAGAGGAATGGTTCGGCCATGGCTTTTTCTTTCGATCAGTACTTTGTCGATCAGTTCGGGCGGTTCGCCGATCTCGGCGCGAAACGGGACAGGATCTGGATCAGCGACATACAGCCCCAGGTGATGGCGAAGGCGATGATGGCAAGCGCCGCCGGCTCATAGGCGCGGTTGGCGCCAACGTTTTGCAGATAGGGACCGAAGGCGGGCCGGTTGAGCAAGCTGGCCATGGTGAATTCGCCAATGACGATGGCGAAGGTAAGGAAGGCGCCCGACAGCACGGCGATCAGCACATTGGGCAGGATCACACGACCAATGATCGTGCCCCAACCGGCGCCAAGGATCTGCGCC
The DNA here is from genome assembly GCF_040321145.1 of Mesorhizobium sp. M0514. Taxonomy (NCBI): domain Bacteria; kingdom Pseudomonadati; phylum Pseudomonadota; class Alphaproteobacteria; order Hyphomicrobiales; family Phyllobacteriaceae; genus Mesorhizobium; species Mesorhizobium sp. M0514. Next base: position 47,639 of record NZ_JAMYQZ010000025.1, on the reverse strand, counting down.
GCTTCGGTCAGCGTCCTGACGTCGATGGTGCGCAGTCCGGTATCGACCGCGCGATACATGTAGGGCAGCGCCAGCATTGCATAGCCGATGACCAGCAAGGCATTTGTGCCCATGTCGGTCGCCAGGAACGGCAGCGGCGAATTCGAACCGTACATCCTGATATAGCCGAAGACGATGACGATGGCGGGAATGACCAGCGGCAGCAGCGTGATGAACTCTACGATCGGCCGCAGTTGCGGCAGGCGCAGTCGAATCCAGTAGGCGGCGGGCACCACGATCAACACGCCCAGAATGATGGTGAAGATGGCGGCAAGCACTGAGTAGCCAAAGGTCGCCTGAAAACGAGGGTCGCCAAGCACGATCTGATAGGCGTCGAAGGAATAAGCGCCGCGCCGCATGCGCAAGGAAAATTCCACCGTCGCGATCAGCGGAATGAAGAAATAGGCCGCGCCCAGCCCGAAGACGACCCAGGCCCAGAATTTTCCGGACTTCATTTCAGCCACCTCTCCGAGCGCGTCCGGAACCAGATGTAGAAGACATTGGCCAGCCCGGTGATGACGATCATACCGAAGGCGATCGCATAGCTGAGATGGGCATTGTGCAGCACGTCACCGCGGATCTGCGCATAGAGCAGGATCGGCACGATGTTGAGGGAGGAGCCGGTCAGCGCATAAGCGGTGGCGATCGCGCCGAAGGCATTGGCAAAGAGCAGGATGACCGTGCCGAGGAAGCTTGGCCAGATCACCGGGATCACCACCATGCGCCAGTATTGCGCCTGGGTGGCGCCGAGCGTCGCGGCGGCCTCGCCCCATTCCTTCTTCAAACCGTCGATCGCCGGCGTGATGATGACCACCATCAGCGGGATCTGGAAATAGACATAGGTCAGCGTCAGGCCCCAGAACGACAGGATGTTGAAGCCGTGTGCGTAGATGTTGAGGCCGAACACCGTGTTCAGAAGCACCGTCGCGAGACCGAGCCGTCCCAGTGTCGCGAGGAAGGCGAAGGCCAGCGGTACGCCGGCGAAATTGGAAGCAACGCCGGAAAAGGTTAGCGTTGCCGAGCGTATCCACTCCGGCAGGCCGCCGCGCACGATCGCGATGGCGATCGCAAGCCCGGCCAAGGCGCCGATCAGCGCCGAGGAAAGGCTGACCTTGAGCGAGATCCAGTAGGCGGCGACAATCGATGGCTGCGCCAGTGCTGCTATGTTTTCGAACGTGAATTCGCCGGCATCGTTCTGGAATGCACCCAGCATCAGATAGAGCGTGGGTAGGATCAGGAACATGATGGCGAAGATGAAGAATGGCGCAACGCCGAGCCATTGCGTCGGCAGTCGCATTGCACGCGCCTGGCTGGGGGGCGCGGTCTTCCCGGCAACTGCGTGATCGGAAAGCGAGATATCTGTCATGCGCCGGCTACCGTCTCCGAGGAACACCGGGCGGCCGCGAGGCCGCCCGGTTGGTTTCAAGCCTTACTTGACGTTGGCGCCGACGACGGCATCCCAGTTCTTGGTGACGGCTTCCTTTGCCTTGCCCTGCTCGTCCAGCGTCGGGAACACCGCGGCAGCGTAAGCCTCGGCCGGCGGCAGCTTGGCCATCACGTCGGCCGGGAGCTTGCCGTTCTTGGCAAGATCGTTGAAGCGGATCGGGTGGCAATAGCCCTTCAGCCAGCCGATCTGGCCTTCGTCGGAGTAGAGATACTCAAGCCAGAGCTTGGCAGCGTTCGGATGCGGTGCGAAAGCACTGATCGCCTGCACATAGACGCCGGCAACGACACCGGTCTTGGGCACGACGACGTCGACGGGCGGATTGCCCTTCAGCGTGTCGCGACCGGCAAGTGCATTGTAATCCCAGGTCACCAGGATCGGCGTCTGGCCTTGTGCCAGGGTCGCCGGTTTGCCGATGACCGGCACGAAATTGCCGGCGGCGTTAAGCTTCTTGAAGAAGTCGAGACCAGCAGTGCCAGCAGCTTCGCCGGCAGCCGCACCACCGGAAATGCCGGCCGCGTAGACGGCCTGGATGGCCTGGTTCGAGGCGCGCGGGTCGCCGGCAAGCGCCACGGTGTTGGCGAATTCCGGCTTCAGCAGGTCAGCCCAGTCAGCAGGCGCTTCCTTGACGAGGTCCTTGTTCACCAGGAAGGATAGCACGCCATAGTAGTCGCCGGTCCAGTAACCATCGGCATCCTTGGCGCTGTCGGGGATCGAGTCCCAGGTCGACACTTTGTAGGGCTGGATCAGGCCGTCAGCCTTGGCGGTCGGGCCGAAGGACAGGCCAACGTCGATGACGTCGGGCGCCTGCGGGCCCTTGTTGTCCTTGTTGGCCTTGATCGCCTCGACCTCGTCGCCGGAGCCGGCATCGGGGTTGAGTTCGTTGATGGTGATCTCAGGATACTTTGCCTTGAAGCCGTCGATGACGGCGCCGTAGCCGCACCAGTCATGCGGCAGCGCGATGGTGGTGAGCTGGCCTTCCTTCTTCGCAGCGGCAACCAGTTCATCCATGGACTGGGCCGACGAGATAGCAGAGGTCGCCATGAGGGCGACGGCCGAAAGGGAAAGCACTTTCCCTGTGAACTTGAACATGTGTTCTCTCCGTTGAACTGGCGTCCTGGACGCCTGCGATGCGGTATCGGTTTCATATGACAGCCAGATGAAAGCTTTTTGAAACTGGCCCCCGGCGGTACGAAAAGTTAACTCTTTTTAACCGGCTGTAGCAATTAGCCTCGACTTAATTTCCCGGCTAATGGTTTATTGGCTTGCTTTTTGCCCCCTTGCCCTTCCTTTCCCTTCGTTTTTAGATCACGTCCGGCGCAGAAACCGCCTCAGACAGTGCCGGCGATAGTGTTCTCGAGCAGCGTCAGCGCCGCCTTTTTGGTCAGCCTGACCGGGTTGCCGCCGGCGGTCGGATCGACCACCGCCATGTCGGCGATCAGCCCTTTGCGCTTCTTGTCCATGTCGAGCCCCTTGATCAGATCGGGCAGCGCATGCGGCACCTTCAATTCCTTGCGCAGCTTGATGATCGCTTTGGCAAAGCCGTCGAAGCCACCCTTGATGCCGCAATAGGCAGCGAGCCGGGCAATCCGCTCCTCGATGGAGTCGCGATTGAAGGCCAAGACATAGGGCATGAACACCGCATTCGTCATGCCGTGATGGGTGTCGTAGAGCGCGCCGATCGGATGCGACAGCGAGTGGATGGCGCCAAGACCCTTCTGGAAGGCGGCAGCACCCATGGCGGCCGCACTCATCATGTGGGCGCGCGCGACAAGGTCCTTGCCTTTGGCGTAGGCCCTGGGCAGGTTCTCGAACACCAGGCGCACACCTTCCACCGCAATGCCGTCGGCCATCGGATGGTAGCCCGGCGCGCAATAGGCTTCGAGGCAATGTGCCAGCGCATCCATGCCGGTGCCGGCGGTGATGAAGCCGGGCATGCCGACCGACAGTTCCGGATCGGCAATGACGATTGCCGGCAAAAGCTTCGGATGGAAGATGACCTTCTTGGTGTGCGTCGCCTCATTGGTGATGACGCCGGCACGCCCGACTTCCGAGCCTGTGCCGGCAGTGGTCGGCACGGCGATGATCGGCGCGATGGCATCCGAATTGGCGCGCGTCCACCAGTCGCCGACATCCTCAAAGTCCCAGATCGGTCGCGTCTGGCCGGCCTGGAACGCGATCAGCTTGCCGAGATCGAGCGCTGAACCGCCGCCGAAGGCGATGACGCCGTCATGCTTGCCCTTCTTGAACACGGCGATGCCGGCGGTGAGGTTGGAATCGACCGGGTTCGGCTTCACCTCGGAGAACACGCCATAGGATACCTTGGCGTCGTCGAGGATTTTCAGCGTCGAAGCGACGACCGGCAGTTTCGCCAACCCCGGATCGGTGACGAATAGCGGCCGCTTAATGCCGGTGGCAGCGAGCACCTCAGGCAGTTCCTTGATGCGCCCCGCGCCGAAGCGGACGGTGGTCGGGTAGTTCCATTTGGAGATCAGCTTGGACATGTCTTGTCTTTCAAAAAATCAGATGGCTTCGCGCAGATGGAAGGATTTCGGCCGGGTCAGATTGTCGTAGCCGAGCGCCGAAAGGGCGACGCCTTTGCCGGTGTCCTTGACGCCGGTCCAGACCAGCGCCGGATCGAGGTAGTCGCAGCGGTTCATGAACACGGTGCCGGTCTCGACGCGGTCGCCGATCGCCACCGCATGCTCGATATCGTCGGTCCAGATCGAAGCGGTCAGCCCGTAGGGGCTGTCGTTCATCAGCGCGATCGCCTCCTCGTCGTTGCGCACCTTCATGATGCCGACGATCGGGCCAAAACTTTCCTCGCGCATGACGCTCATCTGGTGGTCGACGCCGGTCAGCACTTCCGGCGCCAGATAGGGCGAGCCGGCCTTGTCGTTAGCCACCTTCATATTGATGTGTGCGATTGCACCCTTGCGCAGCGCCTCGGCCTTCTGCTCGCGGATCAGGTCGGCAAAGCGCGCCTGCGCCATCGGCCCCATTGTCGTCGCCTGTTCCAGCGGATTGCCGACGGCATAATTCTTCGTCTCGGCGATGAAACCTTCGACGAACTGGTCGTAGACCTTCTCATGCACATAGACGCGCTCGATGCCGCAGCAGCACTGGCCGGAATTGTAGAAGGCGCCGTCGACCAGATTGGCCACCGCATGGTCGAGCTTGGCGTCGGGCAGCACATAGGCCGGATCCTTGCCGCCGAGTTCGAGCCCGAGCGTCATGAAGGTGCCGGCCGCCGCCCTCTCGATGGCGCGGCCGCCGCCGACCGAACCGGTGAAATTGACATGGTCGATCTTGCCCGAGCCGAGCAGCTTCTCGGTCTGGGCATGGTTCAGCACGACATTCTGGAACACGCCCTTGGGCAGCCCAACCTTGTCGAACGCCTGCTGGAACCGTTCGCCAACCAGCAGCGTCTGCGCCGCATGTTTGAGGATAACGGTATTGCCGGCCATCAGTGCCGGCACGATGGTGTTGACGGCGGTCAGATAGGGATAGTTCCACGGCGCGATCACCATGACGACGCCGAGCGGATCCTTCTTCACATAGCGTCGGAAGCCGTCCTTCGGGTTGGATGCCGGCACGGATTTCAGCGCGGCTTCAGCGATCTCGACCATGTAATTGGTGCGTTCCCTGACGCCGCCGAACTCGCCGCCATAGCGCACCGGTCGCCCCATCTGCCAGGCGATCTCCGGCACGATCTCGTCGGTCATCGCGACCAGCGCTTCGAGCATCGCCAGCATAAATTTGCCGCGCTCGACGATCGGCGTCAGCGCCCACTTCTCCTGCGCCGCCTTGGCGCGCTCGACCGCGGCATTGATCGCCTGGTCGGTCGCGATCGGCCGCTCGGCGTAAATCGAACCATCGATGGGCGATTTGAGTTTTACGGTTTCCAATGGATACTCCAAGTTAGCAGGCTAGGGTGCGCAGATGGCCATTGCGGCCATAGCGAAGGATGGGCTCGTCACGCGTCACCAGAACCATGTCCAACGCTCTCGCACTTGCCATCAGTATCCGATCCGTGGGATCACCATGAGGCGGACCGGGCAGGTTGGATGACGCAATCAGAATGGCTGGTGAGATAGCGCTGAGCTTTGCCGACATTCGCTCGATGAATCGCTCCACGAAGTCGAGTGGCGCCAATGGCAGATTGAGCCGGCCCTTGGCTACGCCAATTCCGATCTCCCATGCCGACATCGGCGAAAGATACAGACGGCCGTCATAGGCCGCTTCCGAAATCTCCCGGCTTGCGTGCGGATCGATCAGACTATCGTTGGCGACAAAGATCATCGCACATGTATCCAGAAGCAGGTTTGGCCCTTCGCTCATTTACGCACCGCAAGTTTGCCGTGACGCGCGTCAGCCTCACCGCCCAGATAGCCCCCGTCCCATGGCTCGTCATCGAAAGGTTTGGTGATATCAAATCCGGCTTCGATTGTTATCAGGCCCTTCATGAAACCAAAACCGGGGTGGCGATCCGCGCGCGCCTCCTTTGGCGCGGCAGGCACGCTACCACTGGGCGGCGCCGAAATGGGTACTTTGCGAACGCGGCGAAATACCAGTTTCCCACTCCCTATATTGACGGATTCGGTCTCGAACCCAGCCTCAAGCCACTCCCTTGTCATGGGATTGTTGCTCGGATTGTTGCTCCACCATGCAGGGTATTGCTTCGATGCGGGCAGCGGCAGATTGAGCACTCTCTCGATTTCGGCGAATGACATCGGAATGCGATCGACATTTTGGGCAATGAGAAAGTCCTTGAGCGGCGCATATTTGGACATTGCAAACTCCTCAATGTAGCGCACTGCACTTTACAGGTACCATATGGTACTAACTTCACTACATTGTCAACATTAAAGCTGTATAAAGTTTTAATACCGCTCGAACCCCCTGTGCAGTTCCCAATCCGTAATGCGGCGGTCGTATTCGAACTGCTCCCACTTTGCGGTGTGGACATAATGTTCGAGCACATCGTCGCCGAGCGCCTGCTTCAGCATCTTCGACTTGGCCAGCGTCTCGGTGGCGTCGCGCAACGTCTTCGGGATCTCCGGCAGGCGCGAGGCCTGGTAGGCATCGCCGACGAACGGCTTCTGCAGTTCGAGCTTCTCGTCGATGCCGGCAAGGCCGGCGGCGATCAGCGCCGCGAAAGCGAGATAGGGGTTCAGGTCGGCGCCGCCGATGCGGCATTCCATGCGGATGCCCTTGGTGCCCTCACCGCACAGGCGGAAGCCGGCGGTGCGGTTGTCCTCGCTCCACATGATCTTGGTCGGTGCGAAGGTGCCGGCCTGGAAGCGCTTGTAGGAGTTGATGTAGGGCGCCAGGAACCAGGTAAACTCCCTGGCATATTTCAGTTGCCCAGCCGCCCATTGCTGGCCAAGCGTGGACAAAGTCCAGTCCGCCTTCTTGTCGAAGAACAATGGCGTCTTGCCATCGGCGCTCCACAGCGAATTGTGGATGTGGCTGGAATTACCGGCGAGCCCGTAATTGTATTTCGACATGAAGGAAATCGACTTGCCTTCGGACTCGGCAATCTCCTTGGCGCCGTTCTTCAGGATGACGTGGCGGTCCGCCATGTCGAGCGCCTCGGCATAGCGCACATTGATCTCTTCCTGCCCCGGGCCCCATTCGCCCTTGGAGTTTTCGATCGGAATGCCCGCCGCTTCCATCTCGTTGCGAAGCCGGCGCATGACGCCTTCTTCCTTGGTGGTGATGCCGATCTGGTAGTCGCCGATATAGGGCGACGCGGTGTCGAGCCCCTGCCAGTGCTTCTTGCGGGCGGAATCGTAGGTCTCGTTGAACAGGTAGAATTCGAGCTCGGAGGCGAAGTAGCCGATATAGCCGCGTTCGGTGAGCCGCTTGACCTGCTTTTTCAGCATCGCGCGCGGCGAATGCGGAAGGTCGTCATGGGTGTGGTGGTCGAGCACGTCGCAGATCACCAGCGCGGTCTTTTCCAGCCACGGAATCCGCCGCAGCGTCGCAAGGTCCGGCTTCATGACGAAGTCGCCATAGCCCTTCGACCAGCTTGCCGCCTTGTAGCCCGGCACCGGCTCCATATCGATGTCGGCGGCGAGCAGATAGTTGCAGCCATGCGTCTCGTCATGAGCAGAATCCACAAAGTACTGCGCCAGGAAACGCTTTCCCGCGAGCCGCCCCTGCATGTCGACGATGCAGGCCAGCACCGTGTCGATCTCGCCACTGGAGACCGCTTTCTTCAACTGATCGAACGAGAAATTTCCGGCCATTCCTTTGGCACTCCAGTGCTTGGTCGTTGAGGACGAACCATAGCCGGCTGCCCGCCGGCCATGGCCATGATCGTGACGTCAGTGGCCGGTTTCGCCGACAGCTTGTTCGGCAGCCTTGATCGCTGCCTGACGCGCCGCGATGATGTCGCCCAGCGGCGGGCCCTGGAAGCGATTGCGCTCGAAGGCGAACCAGACAATCGCCGTCAGGATGAAGAAGCCGACGGTGATGTACAGCGCCCAGTCGTTCGGCGGCTGGATGCCGATGATGAAGATCAGGATCATCGACACTATGGAAAGGACCCCGAACAGCATGAAGATGCCACGGCCCAGGTTCCACGGTCCCATCTTGTCCCACTTCGGCGTGCCCCAGGCCACCATGCCGAGCACGATCGGCACGGTGAAGGACAGGAACAGGAAGATGACGGTGCACGAGACGACGATGGTGTAGGCCGAAGTGCCGGCGACCGAAACCAGCGTCGAACCCCAAACGAACAGCACCGACAGGACCGACGCCGTCCAGATGGCCGCCACTGGCGTGCGATAGGTCGGGCTGACCTTGGCCAGTGCCGACGAGCCCGGCAGGCCGCCGTCACGCGAGAAGGCAAAGATCATGCGCGAAGCCGAGGTGACGGTTGCGAGGCCGCACAACAGCTGGGCGATGAACACGACGAGGTAGACGAACTCCTTGAGGCCGGGACTGACGCGCTGGTCGAAGGCCCAGAAGAACACGTTCCAACCCTGCTTGGCGGCGTCGTCCATGTTGGGGATCATCAGCACGAAGGCGGCCAGGAACAAATAGCCGAAGACCGCCGACCAGATAACCGACATCACCATCGCACGCGGCACCGATGAGGCCGCCTTGATGGTTTCCTCGGAAGTGTGTGCCGAAGCATCGTAGCCGGTGATGGTGTAGATCGGCAGCAAGAGGCCGAGAGCGAACACCCAGGCGTTCGAGACGGACGGCCAGACGCTGGCGCCGGCCTCACCCGAGTAGTTGTGGAAGGTGAAGAGCCGGCTGAAATCCCAGGTCTCGGCAGAGAACAGGCAGACGACCGCAATCAGGATCGAGCCGAAGAAGATCAGGTAGCCCGAAAAGTCGGTCAACTTCGCCGTCAGCTTGATGCCGAGATGGTTGATCAGCGCTTGGGCGCCGGTGATGATGACCAGGAAGATCATCTGATTGGTCAGCGTACCCTCGATGCCGAGCGTCGGCCCGAAGGCGCCGATGAAGAACGTCCAGGTGCCGACATTGATGGCGCCGAGCACGGTGATCAGGCCGAGCAGGTTGAGCCAGGCCGTCACCCAGCCGGTGCCGCGATTGCCGAGGATCGAACCCCAGTGATAGAGGCCGCCGGCCGTCGGATAGGCCGAGCTGATCTGCGACATGGCGACCGCGAAGGTGAGCGAAACGAAGCAGCCGACCAGCCAGCCGATGCCGATACCGATACCGCCGGCGCCCGACGTTGCCTGCGCTAGCGAATTGATGCCGCCCGACAGGATGCAGATGATGGAGAAGGAAACGGCGAAGTTGGAGAAGCGGCTTAGCCGCCGCTCAAGTTCCTGGGCGTAGCCCATGGAATGGAGGTGCTTTACGTCTTCCGCCTTGTCTGTGTCTGAATAACCCGGTGCTGCCATTGTAGTCCCCTTTTGCGTTCTTAGCTGGCCGGCCCTGCCCCGGCGGCTTGCGCCGGCCGGAGCATCTAGTCTTGCTGTTAGCCTGCCGTCTGGCCGACGGCTGCTTCCGCGGCCGCGATCTCCGAAGCGCGGCGAGCAATGTCGGCGCCGATCGGCGGGCCCTTGAAGCGGCGCGATTCGATACCGAACCACAGAACCACGAGCAGAACGATCAGGCCGATGGCATAGTTGATCAGGATGTCGAAGGGCGGCTGGATGCCGGCATACATCAGCACCAGAACGCCAAGCACCGTGATGACGGCGAACGGCTTGGACCAGATGCCAAGGCGGAACGGGCCGAATTCGGTCCAACTCTTGCCCTCGGCAAGCAGGCCTGCGGCCACCGGCATGGCGTAGGACACGTAGAGGAACAATGCACAGCCGGCCGCCAGTGCGGCGAAAGCCGGCGAGTACAATGTCGCTGCGACAGCGAGCACCGCTCCGAGCCAGATCGCCGCCACCGGCGTACGCCATGTCGGGCTGACGGTTTTCCACACCGACGAACCGGGCAGGCCGCCGTCACGCGCGAAGGCAAAGATCATGCGCGAGGTCGACGTCAGTCCGGCGAGCGCGCAGATGAAATTCGCCAGCACGATTGCGATGGCAATCATGCTCTTCAGCAGGAATGGTGCCGGCAGATTGTTGAAGAGATTGAACCAGGCATTGGCGCCATCCTTGGCCGTCGCTGCCAGATCGGGGCTGGCCAGTACGAACGAAACGGCCATGACGAAGCCGAACACCAGCGACCACAGAACCGAATGGATCATGCCGCGCGGCACCGCCACGCGGGCATTGTGGGTCTCTTCGGACGTGTGGGCCGAAGCGTCGAAGCCGGTGATGGTGTAGAGTGGGTAGAGCAGGCCGATCAGGAAGGCGACGAGTGCCGTCCGTGCGGTCGGAACGTAGCCTGCGCCTGGATCACCGGTGTTGTTGACGAAGGTGGTGAGCCGCGAGAAATCCCAGCTTGCGCCCCAGATCAGGAACATCGCGGTCAACACGACGGCGACGACCAGAATGAGGTAGCCCGAGAAATCCGTCAGCATGGTGGTGAGCCTGATACCGAAATGATTGATCAGCGCCTGCGCGACCGTGATGATCACAACGCCGATCACCTGCTCCTGATAGCCCCACGCGGAGACGTCGTTACCGAACACGCCGGACCAGACAAGGTCCTTGAACAGCGCGTAGACGCCGACATTGACCGAGGCGACGACGAAGACCAGGCCGAGCAAGTTGATCCAGGCCGTGGCCCAGCCCCAGCCGCGCCCGCCGAGAATTGACGACCAGTGGTAGAGACCGCCGGCCGTCGGATAGGCCGAGCCGATCTGGCCAAGGGACGCGGCAACGACAAGTGCAAAGACGCCGCCGATGACCCAGCCGACAGTCGCCTCGAAGCCGCTGCCGGTCGCCATGGCCAGCGGGAAGGACGTGATGCCGCCCGCCAGAATGCAAATGATCGAAAAGGAAATAGCGAAGTTCGAGAAGCCGCTCATGCGGCGAGCCAACTCCTGGGCATAGCCCATGCTATGGAGGGTTTTTACATCCTCCGATCTTTCAGCGTCTGATTTGTCCGGTCCTGCCATTTTCGTCCCCTGTTTTCTAGCTGGCCGATTGAACTGACTTTCCCATTGCTTGTCGCCGGGAACCCTTGGCCTCCTCGGGTTCCAGGTCAGAAAAAATGCCTGTGAGCAGATCCGCCCATTTCCGCTGCCCGGTCTCGCCGGAAATCTCGTCGTTGCGGATTTCGATCATTGCGCAGGCAAGGCCGCGCGAGCGTGCATGGCGCTCCAAAGTGAAATAGACGCGGTCGGCCGGCGAATAGGGCTCGTTGATGCCGACAGTGACGCCGGAGAGCCGCTGCAGCGCCGCTAACAGTGGCGACGCCAGCCGGCGGTCGTCATCATGGATGATGCCGATATGCCAGGGCCGGTTCTTGCCCTTGTAGACCGGGGTGAAGGAATGCACCGACACCAGCCGGGTCTCCTGCCCACGCGCCTGCCGGTCGTCGATGATCGATGCGATCGTGTCGTGGAACGGCCGCCACGACAAAGCGATGCGCTCGGCGCGCTCACTGTCCGACAGGCCGGCATTGCCCGGAATGGCCGTCGTCTCGCTGACCGGCGGCACCAGGTCCGGTGCGTCGAGCGGACGGTTGCAGTCGATGATCAGGCGCGAGATGCGGGTTTCGATGAGCGTCGCATCGAGGGCGGTCGCGATGCGGCGGGCCACCGGCAGCGCGCCGGGGTCCCAGGCGATGTGGCGGGAGAGGTCCTCGGCCGGCAGGCCAAGCGTGCCGAATTCGGACGGCAGGAAGTTGGAAGCGTGGTCGCAGGTCAGCACGAAAGGGCTGGACCCGCCGGGGTTCGTCACCCCTACGGTATCAGACGATGCAAGGCTGGCGGGCCGTGCTCTCTCCATAGTCTGCCGTCCCCTGGGGAGCGCTGTATCTTATGTTACGTATTTTGCCTCATTGCGTCCCTGTGGATGATTTCATACAGTTTGTCCGGCTTTGTCAAATGCGATTTCGGGGAAGCGGTCTGGACGGGCTCAGGGGTGGGGAAAACGATGATTTCCAGCATTGCCGAACTGATTTCGGACCGCATCGGCACGATGCCGGCCGGCGAGCGCCGCGCCGCGCAGACACTGATTGCGAACTATCCGCTGATCGGGCTGAAGACGGTCGCCGAGTTCTCGACCGCCGCCGGCGTATCGTCGCCGACCATCCTGCGCTTTGTCTCCAGGCTGGGGTTCCAGAACTATCCCGAATTCCAGTCGGCGCTGCAGGACGAACTGGCGGCGCAATTGCAGTCGCCGGCATCGCGCACGCTCAACCCGGCCTCCCCAAGCGGTGCAGTATCGCCAATGCTGGAGGCGACGCTGGACAATATGCGTGAGACCTTCAGGCATCTCTCCGACAGACAGCTTGCCGACATCGCCGCAAGGCTTGCCGACCGGCGCGGCAAGACATTCCTGATCGGCGGCCGCTTCACCGATCCGTTGGCACGCTACATGGCCGCCCATCTCGCCATCATCCAGCCCGATGTCTATCACCTTGCCGGCCAGGAGAGCATCTGGCGCGACCGGCTGATCGACATGGGCAAGCGCGACGTGCTGGTGATCTTCGACATCAGGCGCTACCAGGACAGTCTGGTCCGCTTTGCCCAGACCGCGCATCAGCGCGGCGTTCAGATCGTGCTGTTCACCGACCAGTGGCTATCGCCGATCGCCCGCTTCGCCCGCCATGTCATTGCCGGACGCACCGCCGTGCCTTCGGCGTGGGACTCTTCGGCCGCTCTGTTCGTTGTCGCCGAGACGCTGATCGGCGCCGTCACGAGGCAGCTCGAGGCCGACAGCGCCAGGCGCATCCGCGACCTCGAAAGCCTGCGCTGACACGTTCAATCCCCGCCGCAGGTGCGCAAAATTACGCAGATTTAATGTGCATGGAAGCGGCAGAATTGCCATAAAGCCATGATATTGCGGCGGCTTCGCACATACCGGGTGCGTCGCTGCGCGTTTTTTTGCTTGGCGAAACCCGTAGACGTTTTGCCAACCGGAGTGTCGATGGTCGCCTGGAAACAGATCGTTTTTGCGCTTGTGATCCTGGTCGCGGCTGTCCTCGCCTGGGCGCGATTCTTCCCGGGCGCGCCGGAGGTTCTGGCACGCTGGGGCATCGACTGGACCTATGCTTCGGCGCCCGCCACAACCGGCGCGGTCGACACGACGAAACAGGCAGGCGGTCGCAACGCTGCCGGCCGGCCGGCAAATGTCGTTGCCTTGCCGGCGGGCACGGCCACCATCAACGATCGCCTGCAGGCGATCGGCACCGGCCGCGCCAATGCCTCGGTGACGGTCAACCCGTACAGCTCCGGCCGGCTGGTTGAATTCCTCGTCCAGTCCGGTACCCGCGTCGACAAGGGGCAGATCATCGCTGTTCTCGATTCCGAGACCGAGGTGATCTCGCAGGATCGTGCCAAGCTCGCCTTGCAGGATGCCCAGGACAAGCTCGAGCGGGTGAAATCATTGAGGGCCTCCAACGCCGCGACCCCGGTCGCCGTCGCCGATGCCCAAGTGGTGCTGGCCGGCGCCAAACTGGCGCTGCAGGATGCCGAACTCGCCTTGCAGCGTCGTTCGATCGTCGCCCCTATCGCCGGCACGGTCGGCATCCTGCCGATATCGGCCGGCAATTACGTCACCAGCCAGTCGGCGATCGCCACGCTTGACGACCGCTCCTCCATCCTGGTCGATTTCTTGGTGCCCGAGCGCTTCGCCGCCGCCGTCAAGGTCGGCGCGCAACTGTCGGCGACGCCGATCGCCAATCCGAGCAAGGCCTATACCGGCACTGTGTCGGCCATCGACAACCACATCGACGAAAAGAGCCGCACCCTGCTGGTCAAGGCTGCAATCGCCAATCCGGCGGATTCGCTGCGCGCCGGCATGTCGTTCGGCATCACCATGCGCTTCCCCGGCGACACCTATCCGGCCGTCAGCCCGCTGGCAATCCTGTGGGGTTCCGACGGCGCCTATGTCTGGCAGATCGAGGACGGCAAGGCCAAGCGCGTTCCCGTGCGCATCATCCAGCGCAACACTGAGACGGTGCTGGTCGACGCTGAGATCGAGGATGGCGACATGGTCGTCACCGAAGGCACCCAGAGCGTCAGCGAAGGCGGCGCGGTCCGCATCGCCGGCCAGGATCAGCGCGCCGCGGAAGCTGCCGAAGGCTCATGACTGCACCCGTCAGCACCGCCAGCGAAACCGGCTTCACCGCACTCTTCATCCGCAGGCCGGTTATGGCCTTCGTGCTGAACACGCTGATCGCAGTGGCCGGCCTTGCCGCTTTCTATGGCGTCGAAATCCGCGAACTGCCCGATGTCGACCGCGCCGTGGTCACCGTGTCGACGGCCTTCGAGGGTGCCGCCGCCGAAACCGTCGACCGTGAACTGACCGACACCATCGAGGGCGCGGTCGCCCGCGTCTCCGGCGTCAAGTCGATCTCGTCGACCTCTTCCTTCGGCCAGAGCCGCGTCACCATCGAGTTCAACGACGGCGTCGATTTGAACGTCGCCGCCTCCGACGTGCGCGACGCGGTCGGCCGTGTCGCCAACATGATACCGGAGACCGCCGACCCGCCGCGCATCGTCAAGGCCGATGCGAATTCCGATGCCGTGATGCGACTGGCCGTCACCTCCGACACCATGTCGGTGCAGGACATGACGGTGATCGTCCAGGACCAGATCGAGGACGAACTGGCTGCCGTGCCTGGCGTCGCCGACGTTCAGGTCTATGGCGACCGCGACAAGATCTTCCGCATCGATGTCGACCAGAACAAGCTCGCCAGCCTCGGCTTCACTGTGGCCGATCTGAGGGCAGCGCTTGCCTCGGTCGCTTTCGATTCACCAGCCGGTTCGATCACCACCACCAACCAGGATCTCATCGTCCGCACCACGGCCGATGTGACGACGCCGGAAGAATTCGAAAACATCATCATCGGCGGCACGACGCGCATCCGCGACGTCGCCACCGTCACGCTCGGTCCCGACATCGGCCAGACCTCGTTGCGCTCCGACGGCAAGACCGGCATTGGCCTTGGCATCATCCGCCAGGCGGAATCGAACACGCTGGATATTTCCACCGGAGTGAAGGCAGCCGTCGCCAAGCTGCAGGAAAACCTGCCCAAGGGCATGTCGATCAAGATCACCAGCGACGACGCAGTCTTCGTCAACGGCGCCGTGCACGAGGTCGAGATCGCGCTCGGCCTGTCGATCTCCATGGTGCTGATCGTCATCTACATCTTCCTGCTCGACTGGCGCGCGACGCTGATCCCTGGTCTGTCAATGCCGGTCGCCATGATTGGCACCATCGCCGCCATCTATCTCGCCGGCTTCTCCATCAACATCCTGACGCTTCTGGCGCTGGTGCTGGCAACCGGCCTTGTCGTCGACGACGCCATCGTCGTTCTGGAAAACATCGTGCGACGGCGCAACGAAGGCATGGGGCCTCGTGCCGCCGCCGTGCTCGGCGCCCAAGAAGTGTTCTTCGCAGTCATCGCCACGACGCTGACGCTCGTTGCCGTTTTCGTGCCGATCTCCTTCCTGCCGGGACAGACCGGCGGCCTGTTTCGCGAATTCGGCTTCGTCCTCGCCATGTCGGTGCTGCTCTCCTGCGTGGTGGCGCTGACGCTGTGCCCGATGCTGGCCTCGCGCATGTTGACCGGCGCATCGCTCCACCATGAAGGCGGTCACGGCATTGGCGCGCGCGTCGGTGGCGCGCTGAACGCGGCCTACAAGCGCGCCCTGCATGCCTGCCTCGGCGCGCCGTGGATCGTGCTGCTGGTTGCGGTGCTGTTTGCGGGCGTCGCCTTCAGCCTGTTCGGCACCATCCGCCAGGAACTGACGCCGAGCGAGGACCGCGCCGTCGTGCTGTTGCGCATCAACGCGCCGCAAGGCGTCAGCCTCGATTACACCACGCAGCAGATGCAGAAGATCGAGAGGCTGATCCAGCCGCTGCGCGATTCCGGCGAGATCGTCTCGACCTTCGAAAACGCCGGCCAGAACGGCGCCTACAATTCCGGCTTCATGGTGATGACGCTGGCGCCGTGGGACGAGCGCACGCGCAGCCAGCAGGAGATCATGGCGCAGATAAGCCAGCTGACCCGGCAGGTGCCATCCGTGCGCATCTTCCCGGTGCAGGCCAATAGCCTCGGCATTCGCGGCGCCGGCAACGGCCTGCAATTCGCGCTGGTCGGCAACGACCGCAAGGCGCTCGGCGACGCGGCGGTGAAGATCATCGCCCGGATGCAGGCCGATCCGCGCTTCCAGACGCCGCGGCTTTCCATCGACCCGACGCAGCCGCAGCTGGCGGTGGCGATCGACCGCGAGCGCGCCTCCGATCTCGGCATCGATATATCGGGGCTCGCCAACACCTTGCAGGCGATGCTCGACGGCAACGATGTCGTCGATGTCTACATCGCCGACCGCAGCTATGGCGTGAAGCTGGTCTCGACCACCAACCCGATCAATGATCCGACCGATCTGGAAAACATCTTCCTGAAGACCGCCGACGGCCGCTTCGTGCCAATGTCGACCATCGCCACGCTGACCGAGCGCGCCGTGCCGCCGTCGCTGACCCGCGAACAGCAGCAGCCTTCGGTGGCGATCACCTCGAACCTGAACGGCAATTTCGCACTGGGTGACGCGCTCGGCGTTGCCGAGCAGATCGCCGCCCCGCTGCTGCCGCCGGGCAGCCGCGTCCTGCCGCTGGCCGAAGCCGCGACGCTCGGCGAGACCAACAGCGCCATGATCACCATTTTCGGCTTCGCGCTGGTCATCATCCTCCTGGTGCTCGCCGCCCAGTTCGAAAGCTTCGTCAGCGCCGTCATCATCATGGCGACGGTCCCCCTCGGCCTTGCCTGCGCAATCTTTGCGCTGCTTTTGTCAGGCACCAGCCTCAATGCCTACAGCCAGATTGGCCTCGTGCTTCTGGTCGGCGTCATGGCCAAGAACGGCATCCTCATCGTCGAATTCGCCAACCAGCTGCGCGACCGCGGCCTCGGCGTGCGCGAGGCGATCGAGCAGGCCTCGATCATCCGCCTGCGGCCGGTGATGATGACGATGATCTGCACCATCCTCGGCGGGGTCCCGCTGGTGCTGGCCGCCGGCGCCGGTGCCGAAGCGCGCATCGCGCTCGGCTGGGTCATCGTCGGCGGGCTGGGTCTCGCCACCGTCTCGACGCTGTTCCTGACCCCGGTCGCCTACCTCCTGCTCGGCCGCTTCGTCACGCCGAAGACGCATGAGGAAGCGAGGCTGAAGCGGGAGCTTGAGGAAGCGGCGTACGCCAATGTCGAGCCGGCGGAGTAGCTCCGCTTACCCTCCCCCTTGTGGGGAGGGTCGGACCGCAGGTCCGGGGTGGGGGTGCAGCGCCAACTAACGTCGGTCCAGCGCTCCCGCGAATAACAGAGGTGGAGCCAAGACCCCCACCCCGACGAACGAGCAAAATTGCTCTTTCGTCGACCCTCCCCACAAGGGGGAGGGTAGAAAGTCACGGCCTAATAAACACCTTCCCGTTCGGCTTGGCCAGCTCCGCCGGGGCCTTCGCCATCGCCTCATCCAGCGGTAGCACCGCCGTCACGTCGGTTGACCAGCGCCCATCCGAAAAGCGCTTCTGTGCTTCCATGATCGCCGGGCCGCGCTTGTCGCGGAACTGGCGCATCCATTCGACCAGCCAGAAGCCTTCAATGTGCTTGTGTTGGAAGATCATCTGGCCGGGCTCACGGATGACAGTGGTGTCCGGATCGAGCCGTCCATAGATGATCCAGCGCGAGCGCTTCGGCATGGCGTCGAAGATCGCCGAGGCCAGCGGCCCGGTCACGGCATCGAGGAAGATGCGCGGCTGCTCGGCCTTGACCACATCGCGTAGTGCTGCCTTGAAATCCGGCGCCTTCTCGTTGAGCACATGGGCAGCCCCGATCTCCTTCAACAGCGGAATCTGCTCGTCGCGGCGCACGGTGACGATCGGCCGGAACCCAGCCTCCTTGGCGAGACCCGCGATCAGCTTACAAAGCTGGCTGGCGCCGGCGGTCATGATGAAGGCTTTTTCGCCCGTCTCCTTGACGATGTCGAACATGGCGAGCGCCGTGAGCGGGTTGACGATCATCGCCGCGCCATCCTCGTCGCGGACCGTGTCGAGCAGCGGAATGCAGCCGGCAGCTTCGGCAACTGCATAGTCCGCCCACGCGCCCCAATTGGTGACGCCGGTGGTGAAGGCGATGCGCTTGCCGATCAGGCTTTTCGCATAGGGCTCGTCGCCGCTGGCAACGACCGTGCCGACACCCTCGAAGCCGGCCGGCTGGCCCTTGGCGCGCGGCTGACCGTACTGGCCCTTGATGAACATGACGTCGGACGGGTTGATCGAGGCGAGGCTGACCTTGATCAGAACCTGGCTCGGTCCGGGCGTCGGCACGCCGATGCTGCCAAGCTTGAGATACGGCTCCATCGCCTCCAGCGCACTGCCGGAGGGCGTCCTGGTGTAGCCGTCGCCGGTCAGCAGCAGTGCTTTCATGTCTGAGGGGATCGCCATGGCGGGGCTCCTTACAGTTTGAGGATGAGCTTGCCGGATGCGCCACGGCCAAGCACGCGCGTCACCATGGCGGCGGCATCGGCCAGCGGATAAGTGCCTTCGATGGCCGGCCGAACCTTGCCGGCGCGATGCCAGCCGACCAGCTCCTTCAGATTGTCGGCATGGACGAGCTGGTCGAGCGGCGCGAAATCGCGGGCGATGAGGGTTTTCATCCACTCAGACCCTTTCCTGCGTGTATTTCCTGAGCTCCGTGCGCGCCACCTGCCGGCGGTGCACGGCGTCCGGCCCGTCGGCGAGGCGCAGGGTTCGCAGATGCGTCCATGAGCGTGCCAGCGGCGTGTCCTGGCTGATGCCTTGCGCCCCGAACATCTGCACGGCCTCGTCGGTGACCTTGAGCGCGACGCGCGGTGCGATGACCTTGATCTGGCTGATCCAGGGCGCGGCTGCGCGCGCATCGCCCTGGTCGATCATCCACGCCGCCTTGAGGCAGAGCAGCCGCGCCATCTCGATCTCCATGCGGCACTCCGCGATGATATCGAAATTGGCGCCGAGCCTGGCCAAGGGCTGGCCGAAGGCCTCGCGGCGCACCGAGCGCTGACACAGCATCTCCAGCGCCATTTCGGCCTGGCCGATGGCGCGCATGCAATGGTGGATGCGGCCGGGGCCAAGCCGCCCCTGGGCGATCTCGAACCCCCTGCCCTCGCCGAGGATCAGGTTTCCGGCCGGCACCCGCACATTGTCGAAGCGAAGATGCATGTGGCCATGCGGCGCGTCGTCGTCGCCATAGACCTGCATCGGCCGCAGCTTGGTCACGCCCTTGGTGCCGGACGGCACCAGGATCATCGAGTGGCGGCGGTGCTGCGGCTCGGCTTCGCCGCCGGTGCGAACCATGACGACATAGATGGCGCAGCGCGGGTCCCCGGCCCCCGACGCCCACCATTTCTCGCCGTTGAGTACATAGTCGCCGGCTTGCTTTTCGCAGCGCATGGCGATGTTGGTGGCGTCGGAGGAGGCGACATCCGGCTCCGTCATCAGATAGGCCGAGCGGATTTTCCCCTCGAGCAGCGGCGCCAGCCATGCCTGCTTGTGGTCCTCCGAGCCATAGCGCTCCAGCACCTCCATATTGCCGGTGTCGGGCGCCGAGCAATTGAAGGTCTCCGCGCCGAGATGCGCCTTGCCCATCTCCTCGGCCAGATAGGCATATTCGACGGTTGACAGCCCATAGCCGCGCTCGGAGCCGGTCAGCCAGAAATTCCACAGGCCGCGCTCCTTGGCCGTTTTCTTCAACCCTTCGAGGATTTCGGTCTGCCGCGCGGTATAGACCCAGCGGTCGCCGCCCTTGCCGACCTCGCTCAAAAACTCATGATCGAGCGGCATGATCTCGTCGCGCACCATGGCGGCGACGCGGGCGTGGATCGGCTTCAGCCGCTCGGTCATGCCGAGATTCATGTCGTTCATCGCTCGCTAACCCTTCATGCTGGCCGGATATTTACGTTCTTATGTAGCAAACGCACCAACTTCCCGCGCGACCTAAAGGGTGGGATCCATATAATCTGGGGATGCCAAGAGTTGGCCCTATCGTCCGTTCGTCTCGAAAACGAACACGCCATCAACACCCTATTCGCCAAGCGCTCCGAACTATCTTGTCCGGTTCAAGGGTACGAACCTGGCTCACCAGCTTCCCCACATTGATCGGTGCTGCTGATCCTTGACCCGTCGCAGATCACGCCATTGCGACGCCAGCCAAGCCGCTTGCGCAAGGGAGAGCTTTGACGACTGATTCTGAAATGCGAGGCGGACGGCAGCAAGGTCAACAAAGAGACTGCCCAGCGCATTGTCGCAATGAAGGGTTGGGAACCGTCGTTGGTCGAGCGGGTCAGGCAGTGTGTCAACACCGCGAAAGTGCGCGAAGGCGGAAAGCCAAAGCTAGCGGAGAGCGTTAGCGGCGCGAAGAAATGGGCGAGGCGGCAGTGAGCAGCCGATCAGATAGTTGATTATTCATAATATCGCCCTACAATCAAAAAATCGACCCCGGTGCAAACGGGGCCGATTTCAGAAGTGCTTACAAATCGGGGTCAGTTACTCCTTGATAGGTGCTGACCCCGAACCTTTCGCGAGATTGATTGCTGAAAGGCAATCGCTCCGGTTCCAATAGCCTTCGCCTGAGTTGGCGATTTTCAGGTTATTGGCTGCATACAGGGTCCACCGGTATTGGCCGGCGACATCTTTATAAAGGTAGTACCACATGTCCGATTCATCCTTTTCTGGCTCGGACGTTGCGTTCAACCGATACTTGTTCGAGTACCGGCATGACGGCACGGAATGGGGTATCGAAGTTATGGCCCGCTCGCCCCAAGAGGCGAAAGAGCGCATCAAATCGCTGACGTGGGCTCGCTTTCAAGGCGAGGTTCAGGCCAAAATCCGCATCCCGACCGGCGGACTATTTCCGGAAATTGTCCGCCGATTATTGGGTAGCTAGTTTAAGCTTATCGGCAGCCCGCCGCGTTTGCATAAACCCTCACGCTACCTTCTCTGGGTTTCTCCCGAGACTCCTTAGATATGGAAACGATCTTCCCCTCGTTCTTCGTTGGCGATAGGTGGACATCGAAATCCGTACCCAAAGCCAGCAAAAAACGAAGTAGGCGCTCTATGGAAAAATCCTTGATTTTTCCTCTCAAAATGTTTGAGACCTTGGATTGGTCAGCTCCAATTATGGTCGCAACCTCGCGCTGGGTGTAATCTCGAGCGTTCACAATGCGAGTAAATTCAAGTGCCAGTTCGACCTTTAGTGTCTCTTCTGGGGTAAGTTCAATCCCCATATCACGATAGACGTCACCTGAACTTTCAACGACCTTTTCATCTCCTCTACGTGTCACCATTTTGCTGCCTCTCGATCTTCCTCACGAAATACCTCTGATAGTGCGCCTCGGCTTCTTTCAGCCTGCTGCGGATCAGGTTCATATCTGCACGTGGAGTCTCACTGCCCACCTTAGACTTCTTCATAAATGCATGCAGGACATACACGGCCTCTTTGAAGCGAACGGTATAAACGGCTCTGTAGGCGTCACCATTATGGTTCAAGATTATCTCCGGCACTGATGCGCCGTTAAAACCCACCATCGGGACTGCGTAGCGAGATTTGCCGCCGTCCTGCGCAACTCTAAGTGCGAACACAACCTCCTGTTTTACTTCAATTGGGAACTGATTCAGATCTTTTTCACTTGATGCGATATAGAGAACCTGCCTTTTCATGTGTCGTCCCCGTTGCTGTAATTTTCCAATATTGTTTTTTCAGCATTTGAGTATCCCCTTGCGTTTTAACTGGCCGCGAGTTTGCCCCCGCACTAACGCGAGATATCCTCGCGCTTCGAGCTTGATGCCAGAACTAGCATAAAATGTCAAGCAACGTTGCGCTGCCAGTATCCGGCGCAAACGGCTAACCGAATGATTGAGCGCGACACCAAGCAGGGCGAAGGCGTTGCCGCCATTCGACCGGCGACGGTGGTCTCCAAGCCATGCTGCCTGGTTGGCATATTGGTAGAGGTAGCGGTGTGAAACGTTGTGGTACTGCCCGGCGACCATGCGGCGAAGGCGGCTGAAATAGCTCTCCACCATGCTGGTATGCTTGCCGTGGCCGTCGCTGTAGCTTTCCGAGTGGTTGATGCGGGTCGAGGCAAACTCGCTTTCCAACACGTCCAATGGCTCGCCTCGTCTGCAAACAGCTTGAACCGGCCAGGATGCGAGCGCGGGCAATGTCAACGCCTTCACCTTCGCCGTGGCGGATGAACGTCAAGGTGCGGCCAGCGCGATCGCGCAGAGCGATGACAACGCGGCGGTGGCGACGCTGTGGCACGTAAGGACGACCCCCGTCGAATACGAGACGAGAGCAAAGAACCTTCTGAAGGCCGTATTGCCGCGGAAGGGTGTCACCTGTGCCCAGATGACGGAAAAGCTGGCGACTATGGACATTCACGAAACAGAGCGTAACTTAAACAACAAAATAAGCCGGGGGGCTTTAGTGCAACGTTCTTGGTGCAATGCTTAGAGGCTATCGGTGCGTCATCATTGCGGCTTGCGGAGTAGTATTACTCGGAGCGGCATTACCGCCAGACGAGCGCAAGGGTGCAGAACGCCAACGTCCCGAACAGCATCAAGAGACCGTAGGCAAGCCTGCTGAGGTAAGTCCGCCTCCAGTCCAACAAGCGAATGTGCCCGCCGGTTACACTGACCCATGCCAAGCAGGTCACGATGATCGCAGCTCCGATCTGTGCGCCCAATGGAAGGCTGCCGATGCCGCCCAACAGTCGGCGAACTGGACCACCATTGGGGCTGTGTTGGGTTTCTTCACCTTCGCTGCTGCTGTAGCCGCCGCCAAGTTTGCCAGAGACGCTGCCATACATACCGAGGAAGGCGCTATCGCCGCTAACAAGGCGCTTACCCAAGCGGAGGGAATCTCCAAACTTGAGCTTCGCGCCTATCTCACTGTTGAGCCCGACGGTGTCGACCAGTTGATCGGTAGGGCAGAAGTCATCGGGAAGGTGCGCCTCAGAAATGTGGGGCGGCTCCCCGCCCGCAAAGTCACCCTGGTTGTCAGGATGATTCGCTCGCATGGGGTTGAGATGATCGCGTCCCGACGGCAAAGTAACTTCTCTTTCCCGCACCCGTCGATATATTCGGATCGCGTCGTGCAGCCTGACGGAGAAATGCAGCAAGGCAGCGAAGACTACTTGGCTATCTCCGACCTTTGCCTGCCCCACCATAACGTCTACGTTTATGGGATTGCCATATACGAAAACGGCTACGGAGCGCAGTGCTTCACGCGGTTCTGTCACAGATATTCCACCGATGGCCGCGTGCGGGGCATCAACTGGAAAACGCTCACAACTAAGAGCCGGACTTTTATCGATACCGATAAGGCTCGCTATCACGCCTACGGCAATTCCGCCGAAGAGCCGGAAGCGCCGACGGGATAGCCAAACTAAGGCGGCGGCCCATTCCGCTCGCGCGATCACCGCGCCGCCTTTGGTGCGTTTGCTACATAAGATCCGACATTTATCCTGCAAGGATGACTGTACTTCGGATAGCCTTGTCAAACGCGAACTGTTTGCCAGACGGCAAAGGGGAAGGCGCGGAGGAACTGCGATGAGCTATCTCGAAGACCTGTTCTCAGTGGTCGGCAAGACCGCGCTCGTGACGGGAGCCGCGACCGGCATCGGCCGCATGGTGGCGACCGCTTTGGTCCAAGCCGGCGCCACCGTGATGATCGCTTCGCGCAAGGGCGAGGATTGCGTCAAGGTCGCCGCTGAGTTGAACGGGCTCGGCGGCTCCGGCAGTGCCGAAGGCTTTGCCGGTGACGTCTCGAGCGAAGCAGGCATTGCCGCGCTGGTCGGCGAGGTCAAGGCGCGCACCGAGAAGCTGCATATTCTGGTCAACAATGCCGGCATATCCTGGGGTGCCTCGCTGGAAGATTTTCCCTATAGCGGCTGGGCCAAGGTGTTCGCCGTCAACGTCACCGCCGTCTTCCATCTGACGCGCGAATTGCTGCCGCTGCTGGAAGCCGCCGCCAGCGATGCCGATCCGGCCCGCGTCATCAACCTGGGCTCGGTGATGGGCACGCAGCCGCTGGCCGACGACGCCTATTCCTACACCGCGTCCAAGGGCGCCGTTCACCACCTGACGCGCACGCTGGCGATCGAACTCGCGGCGCGGCGCATCACCGTCAACGCCTTCGCGCCCGGCCCCTTCCAGAGCCGGATGACCGCCTTTGCCACCGGCACCGAGGAAAAGGCCAGACATGTCGGCAGCCATGTCCCCATCGGCCGTATCGGCGTGGCGGATGACATCGGCGGCGCAACGCTGTATTTGTGCAGCCGCGCCGGTTCCTATGTCACCGGCGCCATCCTGCCGATCGACGGCGGGCAGTCGGTGCAGCATGGGCTGACATTGTTCAAGGAATGAGCCGCGGTCGGCGGCAAGGGGAGGACACCGCAGTGGAACCGATCAGTCTCGATGTGCTTCTGGCCAGCGTCGGCAAGGAAGTCGGCGTCTCGCCATGGCGCGAGGTCACACAGACCATGATCGACCAGTTCGCCGACGCCACCGACGACCACCAGTTCATCCATTGCGACCCCGAGCGGGCCAAAAACGAGACGCCGTTCGGCGGCACCATCGCGCATGGCTTCCTGTCGTTGTCGCTGCTTTCGGCGATGACCTTCGAGACCATGCCGCCGCTGGAAAAGGGCAAGATGGGCGTCAACCACGGTTTCGATTCGCTGCGCTTCCTGGCGCCGGTGAAGACCGGCGCGCGCATCCGCACCCGCTTCGTGCTGGCCGACGTCAAGGTCAGGCCGTCGGGCTGGGTGCAGACGGCGCATGACGTGACCATCGAGATCGAAGGCTCGAAGAAGCCGGCGCTGACGGCGCGCTGGCTGACGCTGACGCTGATCGAGCGTGAGCCGGAGACCGCATGAGTGGCGACGCCAACGCGCTGGACCAGACGCCACTAGCGCTCTATCTCGAGGGGCACATCCCGGGTTTTGCCGGGCTTTCGGCAATCGAAAAATTCAAATCCGGCCAGTCGAACCCTACCTATCTGCTGACCGCGGCCAGCGGCCGCTATGTCCTGCGCGCCAAGCCGCCGGGCCAGTTGCTGAAATCGGCGCATCAGGTCGACCGCGAATTCACTGTCATGAAGGCGCTGGCCGGCACCGCCGTGCCGGTGCCGGCGATGCTGCATCTGTCGGCGGAGGCGACGCCGATCGGCCGCATGTTCTACGTCATGGATTTTCTCGACGGCCGCATCTTTTGGGATCCGGCAGTGCCGGAGGCCGCTGGCAACGATGAGCGCGCCGCCCTCTACGATGCCATGAACGCCACCCTGGCGGCCCTGCACGATGTCGATGTCGAGGCGGTCGGGCTCGGCGATTTCGGCAAACCCGGCAATTACTTCGAACGCCAGCTGGCACGCTGGACCAGCCAGTACCGCGCCTCGGAGACCGGCACGGTCGCCGACATGGACCGGCTGATCGCCTGGCTGGAGACGCATATGCCGGCCGATGACGGCCGAAAATCTCTCGTGCATGGCGACTACCGGCTGGACAACATGATCTTCGCGCACAATGAGCCGAAAGTGCTGGCCGTGCTCGACTGGGAACTGTCGACGCTTGGCCACCCCTTTGCCGACATCGCCTACCAGTGCATGCAATGGCGCTTGCCGCACGCCTCGGGCTTTCGCGGTCTTGGCGGCGTCGACCGCGCCGCCCTCGGCCTGCCCTTGGAGGAAGCCTATGTCGCGGCGTATTGCCGTCGGCGCGGGCTGGCCGGCATCGACAATTGGAGCTTCTTCCTCGCCTTCTCCTTCTTCCGCTTGGCGGCCATCTGTCAGGGCGTCTACAAGCGGGCGCTCGACGGCAACGCCTCCAATCCCGAAAAGGCCAGGACCTATGGCGAAGCGGTGAAGCTGCTGTCGCACCTTGCCGCCAAGCTGATCGACCGAACCTGACTCGACAATGAGATATTGTGGTCGGCGCGATTTGATGACAGATCGGATCAGTTCCGTTCCCCGACCGGGGAGCAAGCCCATACGGAGGTGGTGGCAACCGGCCTGGAAACAGGACGCAAACCGATCACCGTCTGTAGAAAAAGCATGATGCCGAAAGTGTGAAGCGGTTTTCGGACGACATCATGCTCTATCAATTTGATTAGACCCGGATTCAGATTTCAGGTCAATTCGACCTGAAATCATCCTGCTCTAGCGCGCATCGCTGGAAATGAACTTCATGTGCCGGCTGACTTGCAGGGCGATGTAGACGACCAGCGAGCATCCGATCGGAAACACGATCTCAATGAGGCCGGTGGCGACAGCCTGCGGCAATGCCAGCGCAATGTCCTTGGCTGCGGCGGTCTCGATCGTCAGCGCCGTGATCCCGCCGCCGAACACCGCGCCGGCCAAGGCACCCGCCAGCATGAAATGCAGCGAGCGAGGTTCTTCCTTGGATGCCAGCGAAGCCAGCATCCAGCCCAGCAAGCCATACTCGATCGCCCGCAACATACCGAGCGTGGTGAGCGACAGGATCACGGGCTTTGCCGATACATCAAGCGCGCTCACCATCACCTTTTGCGTACCTTTGGCGATGCCCATGGCCAGCGGCCCCGAGATCATGGCGATAAGGCCGCCAAGCGAGGCTCGCACCTTGGTGATCGCCGTGCCGAGGCTGACGCCGGCGCAGACGAAGAATGACCAGGTCACGCCTTGCGCCAAGTCTATCAGAACCTGGGTTGGCGCCGGGTGCGAACCTGCCGCAAATCCGGCAGTCAAGATAAGCGCTTCCATGGCGAAGCCGATTGCGATCGCCAGCCATGCGACTATCACGACCCGCCTGAGCGCTAGCCTTGCGCCATGAGAAAGTGGATGTGCGCCCGGCAGCCCGGACGAAAGCTCTATCGCAGCCATAGAGGCCCCCCAAAACCGAAATTTCTTGCAGAGCCGCCAAATAGGCTTTGTTTGTAACAGTCCGATGTTGACTGCGTGCGCCCAGGTTACACATGCTGTGACATAGATGCTGGCGAAATGGACCAGAACGGGCACGACTATTCGAGAGAAAGCTTGAGGTCGCCTTTTGATGCCCCTGACAGCGCCCTTGCCCGTTTCCGTACAGCGTATATATTTAGTCATGCACAACCAACCAAAGGCACCGGATCTTGCCACTGAGCGTCCAGAAACGCCGCGAGAAACAAAAGGCCGAACTGCGTTCCGAACTGCTCGACGCAGCCCACAAGCTCGTCAAGGAAGAGGGCTATGAAGGGCTGACCATCCGCAAGTTGGCCAAGCGGGTCGGCTATGCTCCGATGTCGGTCTATTCCTACTTCGCCGACAAGCAAGACATCCTGTTTGCGCTGGCCGAGGATGCCTTCGAAACACTTGCCCGCCGCATCGAGGAGCACCCTTCCGACGATCCGATCGAGGCTTTGCGTGCGGTGATGACCGAATATTCTGCCTTCGGGCTCGGCAATCCCAACGAATACCGCACCGTGTTCATGACCGAAAAGACCAAGCTGCCGGAAGGCAGAAGCTATGAGGACATGGAAGAGGCCAACCCGGCGATGAAAGCGCTGATATCCAGGGTCGAGGCCTGCGTTGCCGCAGGCAAGCTGCAGGGCGATCCGCGCGCCATCGCCACCATGCTTTGGGCAGTCGGCCACGGCACCATCTCGCTTTTGATCACGTTCCCGTTCTACCCCTTCGGGGATCCGCAGGCTTTCGTGACGCGGATGTGCGATTTCACACTCGCCACGCTCAGCACTCAGAATGTGCCGCCGCTGACCGAGACCCCGGTCGACTGCTGAGCATCCCCGCCCCTCCAATTCAACGTCCGGCCTGACAGCTTCGGCTGTGTCAGTGCGCCGCAATTTTCGGCGTTCAAAAAGATTTTTCGTACGCGTACGTTTTCCGACTTGAAAACCCATCTCGGTGGACGTATGTGTACGTTGTATCGTACATGTACGAAAAAAATTTAACCGATGGAGACAGACATGAACAAGACCCTTCTCGCTCTCGCCACCGTGCTGGCTCTCTCCGGCTCGGCTTTCGCCGCCAACAACACACACCCGACCAAGCAGGCCCCCGCCGCCACCTGCGTCGACACCACGACCAATGCCAAGCTCGATTGCGCCGTGACCGGCTCGGTCGAAAAGTCCGACGTCAAGGCCAAGAGCCCGCGTCTCGGCATCGAGATCAACCCATGGATCGTGCCGAGCACGTTCTAAGTTGATCGGGCTCGACCACAGCACAACCACTAATTTAAGGGCGGCAGGATAATCCCGGCCGCCCGTTTTTTCCTCAGCGCCCCCATTTCCTCAGCGCAAGTCGGCTTTTCCTGAGTTCAAACCTGGCGTAGCCCAACGGGTTATTTCTTGCGCGGTTTGCGACCCGGCACCGTCTTAGCCTTGCCGGGTCTTGCCGGCGCGCCTGGGATGGCGGTCGAGGTGATCGACACCGGATCGCTGGCCGGAAACGTGTCCTCGAGGCCTTCCTCGAGTTCCTCTTCGGCAGTCACCTCGTGATGCTGCTCATGTTCGAGTGAGCGCACGGCGGACGTCTTGCCAGCTGACTTCGGCGGCGCTTTCGACGGCATCGTATGTTCTCCCTGATGGGGGAAGCAGAACGGCTTGACCCGTCAAACGTTCCTACGCCGCCGCGTCGCTGGCTGCTTCCGACAGGAAAGTAAAGACATAGTCCGAGAAGGAACGCCAGCACTCGACCCGGAAAGCGTCGGCTGCCGTGCGCAACAGCAGGATTTCGCACTTGCCGAGAATGGTGCGCGACGCCGCGCCCACCGGAAAAGCCTCGAGCGACAAATCCTGCGGGCAGCCTGCATTGATCGCGGCGGCAGCCGCCGGGCCGGTGACGGCGAAGGCGACGTTGCGGTGCGAGATGCCGACCGCCGAATGCAATGCGGCAACCCCAGCACGATCGGCCAGCGGATCCTTGCCAGCCTCATCGATAACCAGCCACTCGTCAGGGCCAAGCCACAGCGCCGTGCGCCCTGTCTTCGACGCCGAAGTTTTCGGCTGCTTCGGCAAGGTCAGGCCGAGCGCCTTCGACAGCGCCGCGACGGAAGCCTCCGGCGCGCGCAGCGACATGCGCTCCGCCGGCGGCAGCACCTCGACCTTGACATCCGTTGCGGAAACGACGCGTTCAGCCAGGGCCGGGCGGCGCTCGACCGACGGCGCTGCAGCTGGGGCCGTCTTCTTTGCAGCAGCCTTAGCCATTGAGGCGCCCTCCCGTCTCGTCGAAGAACACCATGCCGGTAACCTCCACTTCGATCATCCCGTTCGGCATCGGCACATAGAGCGTGTCGCCCATCCGGTCGCGCCCGCCGGCAACCAGCGCCAGCGCGATCGAGCGACCGCAATTTTCCGACCAGTAGCTGGATGTGACGTGACCGATCATCTTCATCGGGATCGCCTGCTTCGGGTCGGCGACGATCTGCGCGCCTTCCTCAAGCACCACTTTCGGGTCCTTGGTCTTCAAGCCGACCAGCTGCTTGCGGCCCTTGGCGACCAGATCGGGCCGCGTCAAGCCGCGGATGCCGACGAAATCGGTCTTCTTCTTGCCGACCGCCCAGTCGAGCCCGGCATCGTTCGGCGTCACCGTGCCGTCCGTGTCCTGGCCGACGATGATGTAGCCCTTTTCTGCGCGCAGCACGTGCATCGCCTCGGTACCGTAAGCAGTCGCGCCATGCTTTTGGCCTTCGGCCCACAGCGCTTCCCAAACGGCCTGCCCGTAGTCTGCCGGCACATTGACCTCGAAGCCGCGCTCGCCGGTGAACGACATGCGAAACAGCCTGGTCGGCACGCCGCAGATCTTGCCTTCGCGCACCGACATATGCGGCAGCGCCTCGTCCGACATGTCGATGCCTTCGACCAGCGGTGCAATGATGTCTCGCGACTTCGGCCCCTGCACGGCGATGACCGCCCATTGCTCGGTTATCGAGGTCAGCCAGACATTCAGATGCGGGAACTCGGTCTGGAGATAGTCCTCCATATGGTTCATGACGCGCGGCGCGCCACCCGTCGTGGTCGTCACATGAAAACGGTCCGGCGCCAGCCTGCCGACGACGCCGTCATCATAGATGAAACCATCCTCGCGCAGCATGATGCCATAGCGGCAGCGGCCGGGCTCAAGCTTCTCCCACGGATTGGTGTAGAGCAGTTCCATGAACCTGGCCGCATCCGGTCCGACCACTTCGATCTTGCCCAGCGTCGAGGCATCGAACAGGCCGGCATTGGTGCGCACAGCGACGCATTCGCGGTCGACCGCCTTGTGCATGTCCTCGCCGGGTTTGGGGAAATACCAGGCGCGCTTCCACTGGCCGACATCTTCGAACACCGCGCCTTGCGCTTCGGCCCAGGGATGGATCGCGGTCTTGCGTGTCGGGTCGAACAGCGGACCGCGCGAATGGCTGACGATCGCGCCGAAAGTGACAGGCGTATAGGGCGCGCGGAACGTGGTCAGCCCGACCTCGGGGATCGGCTTGCCAAGCGTCTCGGCGGCAATCGCCAGGCCGTGCATGTTGGAGGTCTTGCCCTGGTCGGTCGCCATGCCGTTGGTGGTGAAGCGCTTGACGTGCTCGATCGAGCGCATGCCTTCATGTACCGCCTGGCGGATGTCCTTGGCGGTGACGTCGTTCTGGAAATCGACGAAGGCCTTGACCGTCTTGTCCGGCCCGGCGCCGGGCGCCGCGCCCAGCATGCCGCGCGACCAGCTTTCCGACGCGTCGACCTTCGGCTTAACGCCCTTGGCCACTTTGCCGCCCGCATCCTTCGCCGCCTTGGCGCCGGCCGCATAGGCTTCGTCGATCGACGCCGACAGCCCATCCGTGCCGTTGCAGGCGCCGACCGAAACGCAGTCCTGCGCATAGATGCCCGGCACGAAGCGCTTGGTCTCGTCATTGAACGCGACCTTTCCGCGCGACTGCGAGAACAGATGCACCGATGGCGTCCAGCCGGCCGACATCAGGATGGCATCGACCGGAATGGTGCGCTCGCCGCCCCCATTCTTCGGCTGAACCGTCATCGAGGTCACGCGCAACTTGCCGCCGGCGCGGATCACCGCGCGGCCGAAATTGACCTCGATGCCGAGCGCTCTCGCCTCGTCGATCACAGGTCCGGTCGGATGGTCGCGCAGGTCAACGATCGCCGCCACGTTGACGCCGGCCTTCTTCAGGTCGATCGCGGCGGAGTAGGCCGAGTCATTGGCGGTGTAGACGCCGACATTTTTGCCGACCGCGACACCGTACTGGTTGAGATAAGTCCGCGCCGCCGAGGCCAGCATGATGCCGGGCCGGTCATTGTCGGCAAACACGATATGGCGTTCGATGGCGCCGGTCGCCAGCACCACGCGCTTGGCGCGTACCTGCCATAGGCGCTCGCGCGGCAAATCGCGGCCGGGGTTTTGCAGATGGTCGCTGACCCGCTCGACCAGGCCGACGAAGTTCTGCGCGTAGTAGCCGAACGCCGTCGTGCGCGACAAAACGCGGACATTGTCCAGGGCGGTGAGCTTGGCCACCGCGCCTTGCGCCCAGGCATAACCGTCCTGGCCGTCGATCTTCGCCCCGCTCTCGAAGCGCAGGCTGCCGCCGAAGCTGGCCTGTTCATCGGCGAGGATGACACGCGCGCCGGTTTCGGCAGCGGCGAGCGCTGCCGCAATGCCGGCCGCACCGCCGCCTAGCACCAGTACGTCGCAATGCGCATAGCGCGACGAATAATGGTCGGGATCTGGCTTGTCAGGCGAAACGCCGAGGCCGGCCGCGGCGCGGATCTTCGGCTCGTAGAGGCTCTTCCAGGCTGCCTTCGGCCACATGAAGGTCTTGTAGTAGAAGCCGGCCGAAAACAGCGGCGATGCCAGATCGCTGACCGCGCCGACATCGAAGGCGAGCGAGGGCCAGCGGTTCTGAGATTGGGCGACAAGCCCGTCATAAAGTTCCTGCACGGTGGCGCGGATGTTCGGCGCCTTGCGCGCGGCGTCGCGCTTGACCTCGACCAGCGCGTTTGGCTCTTCCGCTCCGGCCGACAGGAAGCCGCGCGGACGGTGATACTTGAACGAACGTCCCACCAGATGCACGCCATTGGCAAGCAGCGCCGAGGCCAGCGTGTCGCCTTCGATCCCGGTGTAGGCCTGGCCGTCGAAGCTGAAGCGCGCGGTCTTGGCCTGGCTGAGCCGGCCGGCGCTCGGAATGCGGAACGCGCCGCTCATTTGGAAGCCATTTCGTTGGAGTTTTTGGGCAGCTTGGACGGTTTCGGCTCGCCGGCCTTGTAAGTCATGACGAACTTGTCGGTGACGGTGTCGCGCACCGCATTGAAGAAGCGTGCGCAGCCATGGATGTGGCGCCAGCGCTCATAGATGATGCCCTTGGGGTTCGAGCGGATGAAGAAGAACTTTTCGAAGTCGTCGTCGCTCTCGCCCGCCATGTTGGCCGAACGCGCAATATGCGCCTCGCCGGCGTTACGGAACTCGAGCTCCGGGCGCTCTTCCTCGCAATAGGGGCAGCGGATGAGAAGCATTATCGTTCGTTCCTACAATTCGCCGTGGCCGACATGCGCGCCGGCCGGTTGGTTGCAAAGCCTCTGGCCCATCGCCGCAAAAGGCGCGACGAGCCGAATGCGCTCCTCTACGCTTGCGGCGGGGCGAAACAGCTCGCGATACGCCATGTTGCCGATCGTGAGCTGAAACGGATCGGTCGTCACGATGACGCTGCGCGGCTCGAATGTGTCGTCCTCGCCGAGATCGGAGGGCCTGTTCTCCATGAAGATGACCACCTTCTGGCCACCACTCCACACGCATCCCAGAATGCCGGCGTCGATCGAAAACGGCCAATTGGCTTCGTTGCCGGCGCGGCTGATCGGCTGCGTGCGCACTTCGTCCGGTGACGGAAAGTGGAACAGGTCCTGCTCCCCCGCCAGCACCAGCGGCACCGCTACAGCCAATTCCACCATCATCAGTGCGCCACCGCCGCCGCCGCTGCCTCGTCGATGAGGCGGCCGGTACGGAAGCGCTCGATGGTGAAGGGCGCGTTGATAGGATGCGGATCGTCCTTGGCAATCGTGTGGGCAAAGACATGGCCTGAGCCGGGCGTTGCCTTGAAGCCGCCCGTGCCCCAGCCGCAATTGACGTAGAGGCCGGGCACCGGCGTCTTGGCCAGGATCGGCGAACGGTCGGGCGTCACGTCGACGATGCCGCCCCACGAGCGCAGCATCTTCATGCGGGTGAAGATCGGGAACATCTCGCAGATGGCGTCGAGCGTGTGCTGCAGGATATGCAGGCCGCCGGTCTGCGAATAGGAGACATACTGGTCGGTGCCGGCGCCGATCACCAGCTCGCCCTTGTCGGACTGCGAGATATAAGCGTGCACCGTGTTCGACATAACCACGCACGGCACCACCGGCTTGACCGGCTCCGACACCAGCGCCTGCAGCGGATAGCTTTCCAGCGGCATGCGCACGCCGGCCATGTTCATGATCACCGAGGAGTGGCCTGCAGCCACCACGCCGACCTTCTTGGCGCTGATGAAGCCGCGCGTCGTGTCGACGCCCATGACCGCGCCATTGGCCGCCCGCTTGACGCCGGTGACCTCGCAATTCTGGATGATGTGCACGCCGCGCGCCGAAGCGCCGCGCGCATAGCCCCAGGCCACCGCATCGTGACGCGCCGTGCCGCCTCGCCGCTGCAAGGCAGCGCCGACGACGGGATAGCGCGCCTGCCTGGAAATGTTGAGCGGCGGGCAGAATTCCTTCGCCTGCTCAGGCGTCAGCCATTCATTGTCGATGCCATTGAGACGGTTGGCATGGACATGGCGCTTCAGCACCTGGATGTCGTGCACATTGTGCGCCAGCATCATGACGCCGCGCGCCGAATACATGACGTTGTAGTTGAGTTCCTGGGAGAGCCCATCCCACAGCTTCAGCGCATGGTCGTAAATGCCGGCGCTCTCGTCGTAAAGGTAGTTGGAGCGGATGATGGTGGTGTTGCGCCCGGTGTTGCCGCCGCCTAGCCAGCCCTTTTCCAGCACCGCGACATTGGTGATGCCGTGAACGGTGGCGAGATAGTAGGCGGTGGCCAGGCCATGACCGCCGGCGCCGACGATGATGACGTCATATTCCTTCTTCGGTTCCGGCGAGGACCATTGTTCCTCCCAGCCCTTGTGGCCGCGCATGGCCTCGCGGGCGATGGCGAATACCGAATATTTTTTCAACGTTCCAGCCTCGCAAATGGCGGTGGGGTATTTTACGCAGCCCCGGCGCGCGAGGTGTATCACTAGCGAAACGGCGCTTCCACCCTTGCGCTGTTTGCGACGGCGCTTGCCGTTTTGCGCCGCGGTGGAAAAGACCTGCCCGGGCTGGCAGGCATGGCTGCGTTCGGACACACTGGCGATCGCGAGACTCTGGAGGACGGATATGGGCAACGCCTGGTGGAATCTGACGTTGCGTTTCCTGCTGGAACTTGCCGCCTTGCTTGGCCTCGGCTTTGCCGGCTGGAGCCTCTCCGGCGGATGGTGGCGCTGGCTCTTCGCCTTGGCCTTGCCGTTCATTGCAGCTGCGCTGTGGGGAACCTTCGCGGTGCGCGGCGATCCGAG
This sequence comes from Mesorhizobium sp. M0514, assembly GCF_040321145.1. NCBI lineage: Bacteria > Pseudomonadati > Pseudomonadota > Alphaproteobacteria > Hyphomicrobiales > Phyllobacteriaceae > Mesorhizobium > Mesorhizobium sp. M0514. The sequence goes on along the minus strand of NZ_JAMYQZ010000025.1, from coordinate 13,023 downwards.
CCGGTCCGGACGCGCGCCGGTTCCTGTACCAGGCGCAGTCAGGCTGGTGCTTGAACTGGCCATCCTGTTTGGCGGTGCAGCCGGATTCTATGCCGCCGGTCACACAACCACGGGCGTTGTCATCACGCTGCTCATCGCCATCAGCTACGCATTTTCGCTCGATCGCCTCGGCTGGCTGCTGAAGCAATAGTCCGGCGCGCGGCGCTTGTGCCGCTGCGAAGCCATTCAGCAAGTCGAGCACGTATCGGGTGGCTAGCACCGTCCCGAACTGCGATCAACATCCCGGTTGCCGGCACAGCCGGCGCGATGAAAGGATGTAAAAAATGTTCGCACTCACCAATAAAATAGCGATCGTCACCGGCGCCAGTTCCGGCATCGGCCGCGCCACCGCAAAACTCTTTGCCGAAGAAGGCGCCAGGGTCGTCATCGCCGCCCGCCGCCAGGCCGAACTCGATGCGCTGGTCGTCGAAATCGAGGACGCCGACGGCACGGCAGTCGCGCTTGCCGGCGATGTCCGCGACGAAGCCTATGCAAAAGCCCTCGTCGATCTCGCCGTCGAAAAATTCGGCGGGCTCGATATCGCCTTCAACAATGTCGGCTCCGTCGGAACGATGGGTCCGATTTCGGAACTGTCGCTGGACGGATGGCGCGAGACGCTCGACGCCAATCTGACCAGCGCCTTTCTCGGCGCGAAATACCAGGTGCCGGCGATGGTCGAACGCGGCGGCGGATCGCTGATCTTCACCTCGACCTTCGTCGGTCACACAGTCGGCATGCCGGGCATGACCAGCTATGCCGCGAGCAAGGCCGGACTGATCGGCCTGACGCAGGTGCTGGCCGCCGAATACGGCCCCAGGGGCGTGCGGGTCAACGCGCTGATGCCGGGTGGCACCGACACGCCGTCGGCAACATTCAAGACGCCGGAATCACGCGCTTTCGTGGAAAACCTGCATGCCTTGAAACGTGTCGCTGTGCCTGAAGAGATCGCCCGCGCTGCGCTCTTCCTGGCATCGGATGCGTCGAGCTTCACCACAGGATCGGCGCTGTTTGCCGATGGCGGCGTCTCGATCACCCGGACGTGAAGCATTTCGCGGGTCATCGCCCGCGCCGATCCAGCCATAGAACCCGAAACCGGACTTGCTTTTTCCACGCGATTTGGCGATTCGGTTTCGGGTGAGGAGGACGGACATGCTGCTGATCAGGACCTATGTCGCCCAGAGCGCAATCGAAGGCGTCGGCGTGTTCGCCGCCGAGCCGATCAGGAAGGGCGCCTCGATCTGGCGGCTCGATCCGGATTTCGACCGGCTGATCCCGATGGACAAATACGAGGCGGCGCCGCCGCACCTCAAGGAATTGCTCGACCGCTATGCCTATCCGAGCCCCGACCGTCCCGGCTTCATGGTCTATGAAGTCGATAATGGCCGCTTCATGAACCACGCCGAGCGGCCGAACACGGATTTTTCGCAATATGGCGGCGCCACCGCCACTCGAGATATATCAGCCGGCGAGGAAATTACCTGCGATTACGGCGAATTCTTCGAGGATTTCGCACGGCTCCATCTGGCCAACGCCTAGTTGGCGCCCTATCTCGGGGCTGCCGTGGCAAATTGGCGGTTGTCCTTCATTTCCAGTGTGGACAGCGCGGCCTGATTCTGCTATCAGCCGCCACAATTCGTGGTGTAAAGCGCCGCGGAGGCATGTGGCTATGGTCACTTGCCTGTTGATATCAAACCCGAAAGACAGGATTGCCCGTGCAGGTACTCGTCCGCGACAATAACGTTGATCAGGCGCTTCGCGCTCTCAAGAAGAAGATGCAGCGCGAAGGCATTTTCCGCGAAATGAAGATGCGCGGCCATTACGAGAAGCCTTCCGAGAAGCGCGCCCGTGAAAAGGCCGAAGCCGTTCGCCGCGCCCGCAAGCTGGCCCGCAAGCGCGCCCAGCGCGAAGGCCTGCTGCCGATGACGCCGCGCCCGGTTGCTGCCGGCGCCGCCGGTGGTCCTGGTGGTGCTCCGCGTCCGCCGCGGTTCTGACGCCAATTTTTCGTCCTTTTCGAAGGATACTCTGAGGTGGCGCGATGCGGAATCGCCGCCACCTTTTTGTTTGGAGCGCCGCCATTCTGTTGGAGGCCGTTCCCTTGAACGCGCAAACGGCGTTCTAGATTTTGTTACGACAATCTGTGACCCGGCCCGGAGGGGGACCTGGACGGCGCGGCTGAAGTGAGGACAGGGCAGACATGAACGCAATCGGCGTAGAGCGCAAAACCACAATGCGCGGTTTGGCCCTGGCGGCAGCCCTGATGTCCGGCCTGGTGCTGGCCGGTTGCCAGAGCGTTCCGACCGGCGAATTCAACAACATCGACAAGGCGCAAGGCTCGAGCGAGAACATCTCCTCGCTGTCGGCGGTGATCCAGCGCAATCCGCAGGATCCGGAAGGCTACAATGTGCGCGGCTCGGCCTATGGCCGTGGCGGCCAGTATCAGGCGGCGCTGAAGGATTTCGACACCGCCATCCAGCTCAACCCGAATTTCTACCAGGCCTATTCGAACCGGGCGCTGATCCAGCGCTTCCTCGGCAACCAGGCGGCCGCCCTTGCCGACTACAACCGCTCGATCCAGATCAATGCAAATTATGACGCCGCCTATATCGGCCGCGGCAACCTCTATCGCAAGGCCGGCCAGACCCAGCAGGCCTTCAACGATTTCCAGAAGGCGATCCAGCTTGATACGACGGATGCGCGCGCGTACCACAATCGCGGCCTGATCTATCAGAGCCAGGGCCAGCACAAGTTTGCCATCGAGGATTTCTCGACCGCCATCTCGCTGGCGCCGGACGCCGCCGAACCCTACAACGGCCGCGGCCTCTCCTATCTCGCCATGAATGACGAGGACAACGCCTTCTCCGACTTCAACATGGCCATCAAACTCGACGGCAAGAACGCCGAAGCCTGGTCCAACCAGGCGCTGATCTACGAGCGCCGCGGCGACAAGGTCAAGGCCTCGAAGGCCTACCGCGAAGCCGTCCATCTCGACCCGACCTACCAGCCGGCCAAGGACGGCCTGTCGCGCACATCGGGCGCCACCGCCGGCTGAGATGCGGCCGCGCGCCGCCATCGGCGGCCTTTTATAACAACGTTCCATTCCTGATGCAGTGCGCCGCGTGAGCGGTTTCTCCCCGGGAAAGCGCAGAGCCCGTCCCCTAGGGATTGCGTATCCAGAAAACCCCACTATCACCCAATCTTAACCACCGGGGGCAAAGCGTTAACCCTTGCCTTGATCGCGCCAAGTTTTCAGCGGAACGCTCCGGGCCATTCAACCGTTGTTGAAGGCATTTTCGAAAGGACTGACCCATGATCAAGAAAATCATCTGTGCCGCGGCACTTGCCACGACGCTGCTTGCCGTTCCCGCCAGCGCCGGCAAGCTTCAGCTCGGCACGCTCGATTGCACCATCGACGGCGGCGTCGGTTACGTCATCACGTCGAACAAGGGCGTCGACTGCACGTTCCGCCCTTATCACCATGGGCCGTCCGAGAAATACACGGGGATGATCTCCAAGCTCGGCGTCGATCTCGGCCAGACGCATCAGGGCCAGCTGGTGTGGGCGGTTCTGGCCGCCACCCGCGGCCATGACGAGGGCGACCTTGCCGGCCATTATTACGGCGTCAACGCCGAGGCGAGCGTGGTGACCGGCGGCGGCGCCAATCTGCTGGTCGGCGGGCTCGACGGCGCCTTTGTGCTGGAGCCGCTCAGCGTCCAGGCGCAGACCGGCGTCAATGTAGCGGTCGCCGTGACCTCCCTGGAACTGATCCACTCGTTCAAATAAGCATCGGCAAATAAGGATCGACTGATCCCTCTACGCGCGGCGCGGAACAGGTTACTGTTTCGCGCCGTATGCTTTTTGGGGGATCCGCCGTGCTGAAACCAGCCATCGCCGCCGCTATCACCATCATCTGTACCGCCCAGGCCCAAGCGCAAGGCCAGGGTATCGAACTCGGTGTGCTCGATTGCGCCATCGGCGGCGGCACCGGCTTCATCTTCGGCTCCAGCAAGGATCTGAGCTGCACCTTCACGCCGGCCGACAAGAGCTTTTCGCCGGAAGCCTATTTCGGCGCCGTCAACAAATACGGGCTCGACATCGGCACCACCAAGCAGACCGTCATGCAATGGCTGGTGCTGACGCCGCTGAGGAACATCTATGCGCCCGGCGCGTTGGCCGGCGACTATATCGGCGCCAGCGCCGAAGTGACCGCGGCGGTCGGCGCCGGCGCCAATCTCCTGGTCGGCGGCTCCTCGCAGGCCTTCACCCTGCAGCCGCTCAGCCTGCAGACGCAGACCGGTATCAACATTGCGATCGGCGTCAGCCAGTTTCAGCTGCGCAGCATTGAGAACTGACCGGCGCATCAAGCGGAGAGGCTTCCGGCCAATCTCGACCGTTTGCACTTCGATAAAAAGCCACTTGAGCTCAACTGCGCTTGAGGTTTTACAACTCGCCTGACTGAAACAGCGCGCATGGCCCCGCCGGAAAGCGCGACTGGCTTCTGGCGCCATGCGCCGGCATCGAGATATGCAAAGGCAGGGTAAAAGAATGACTGAAATCACCAGCAACAAGGTCGACTGGCGGGCATTGTGGGCAAGCGGCGACCTCGCGCGCTTCTGCTTCATCAGCCTCGGCATCCTGCTGCACGCCACCAACGAGACGATGGTGGCGACGGTCATGCCGGCCATGGTCGGGGACCTCGCCGGTGTGCAGTTCGTCGGCTGGTCGCTGGCCGTCTACGAGCTCGGCGCCATTGTCGCCGGCGCAGCGGCCGGGCGGCTGGTCAGCTATGTCGCTCTACGCTCCAACGTCACGGTCGCCGCCCTGCTCTATGCCGTGGGCGCACTGATCTGCGCCACCGCGCCGTCCATGCCGGTGTTTCTTGGCGGCCGTCTGGTCGAGGGTCTCGGCGGCGGTGCGCTGGTGTCGCTGGCCTTCGTCTCGGTCGAGCGGCTGTTTAACCGCAGCATCTGGCCACAGCTGTTCGGCATCATGTCGGCGATCTGGGGCGTCGCCGCCTTCAGCGGCCCGATGCTCGGCGCGATCATGGTCGAACTCCTGTCCTGGCGCTGGGCCTTCGGCGTCTTCGTGCTGGGTGGCATCGCCATGGCATCGGCAAGCTTCATCGTCCTGAACACGCCGGAAGCGACGAAGCCGCAAGCCGCCGCCGGCACCTCGCCGCCCTTCCCCTTTGCAGCACTTGGCTGCCTCGCCATCGCCGTCGTGCTGATCGCCACCGCAGGCGTCGACGTCGCCTTGCTTCGATCGTCGCTGCTGCTGGTCCTCGGCCTCGCCGGCCTGGCGCTGTTCGTTTTCGTCGACGCCATGAAGCCGCAATCGCGACTGTTCCCGTCGGGCCTGTTCTCATGGCGCTCGCCGGTCGGCAGCGGCATGAGCATGGTTGCCGCCTTCTCGGTGGCGACAGTCTCTTTTTCCATCTACGGGCCGCTTCTGCTTACCACGCTGCACGGCATCCCGATCCTGACCACAGGCTACATCATCGCCGCCGAATCGATCGCCTGGTCAATCCTGTCGATCGCCGTCGCCAATGCGCCGCTGCAGCGCGAACGGCAGATCCTCGTCATCGGCGCGCTGATGATTGCAGCCGGCCTCGCCGGTTTCGCCTATGCCATCCCCGCCGGCTCGATCCCGGTGATCCTGCTCTGCGCTTTGTTGCAAGGCGGTGGCTTCGGCGTGTCATGGCCCTTCCTGACCCGCATCATCGTTGCCTCGGCCCGCGACGGCGAGCAGACGATCGCCTCGGCCGCCGTGCCGACCATGCAGCGCATCGGCTACGCCGTGGGCGCCGCCATGGCCGGCATCATCGCCAATGCCAGCGGCTTTTCGGACGGGCTGAACCGCGAGGCAGCAGCGCACGTCGCCGGCTGGCTGTACCTGGCCTTCGTGCCACTTGGCATTGTCGGTTGCCTGGCGGCGTTGAAGATGGCTTTGGCGGCACGCCGGCCGCAATTGGCGACAGGCTGAGGGCACGGCGGATCGAGAATTTGGCGACAGCATTCCGCCGGCGCTGTCGGCGTCAAATGCCCTCGGCCACAAGGCTGCCTGCAAGACCATGGCCTGCCCGATTGCGGAACCGGCGGCCGCTCAGGCTTGCAAACGCTCGGCGATGAGCGCGGCGAGCCGCGCCGCCACCTCGTCCTTGCCCATCTCAGGCCATTCCTCGACGCCGTCCTTCGAGACGATGCGCACCTTGTTGCGGTCGCCGCCCATGACGCCAGTGGGGCCGACGCCGCTTTCATGCGAGACATCGTTGGCGACAATGAAATCGGCGCCCTTCTTCTTCAGCTTGGCCTCGGCATTGGCAATCAGGTCCTGCGTCTCGGCGGCGAAGCCGACAACCAGCCCCGGGCGTTGCCCGTGATGACCGACGCTGGCGAGAATGTCGGGGTTTTCGACCATTTGCAGCGCCGGTGGGCCCTGGCCCGCCACCTTCTTGATCTTCTCGCCGGCCGTGCCAGCGGTGCGCCAGTCGGCGACGGCAGCTACGAAGACCGCGGCGTCCGCCGGCAACAACTGTTCGACGGCCGCTTTCATCTCGGCCGCGGTCTCCACATGCGTCGTCACAACGCCGGCCGGATCGGCAATGCCAACCGGACCGGAGACCAGGCGTACATCCGCGCCCAGTCTTGCCAGCGCTGCCGCAATCGCATGGCCCTGCTTGCCCGAAGAGCGGTTGGCGATGTAGCGCACCGGGTCGATCGGCTCATGCGTCGGCCCCGAGGTGACGATGATCCTGCGGCCGGCCAGCGGCTTCGGCCTGCTGTCGAGCAGTGCCTCGATCACTGCCACGATCTCCAGCGGCTCGGCCATGCGGCCCTCGCCCGCCTCGTTGCTTTCCGCCATCTCGCCCTTGGCCGGGCCGACGAAGGCGATGCCATCCTTGGCGAGCGTCGCCCGGTTGCGGCTCGTCGCGGCATGCGACCACATTTTCGGGTTCATCGCCGGCGCCATCAGCACCTTCTTGTCGGTGGCGAGCAGCACCGTCGAGGCCAGATCGTTGGCATGGCCGTTGGCGAGCTTGGCCATCAGATCGGCAGTGGCCGGCGCCACTACCAGAAGGTCGGCCTCGCGCGACAGGCGGATATGGCCGACATCGTGCTCGTCATTGCGGTCGAACAATTCGCTGAAGACATGGTCGGCCGAAAGCGCGCCGACCGAAAGCGTGGTGACGAACTCCTGCGCCGCCGATGTCATCACGACGCGCACCGCCGCACCGCGCTCGCGCAGCCGGCGGATCAGGTCCAGCGCCTTGTAGGCGGCGATGCCGCCGCCGATGATCAGCAGGATGCGCTTGCCGTCGAGGGTTTTGTGCGTTTTTGTGGATTGACCTCGCTCGGGCAGATCGATGTCAAAGCCTCCATGAGGCTCAACCAAGCGGCGGATTGTTGCATAGAGGGTTTCGCTCTCGGGCATGCCGGCTTCCGCCGACAGCACGCTTTTGGCAAGCGCATCACGCGCCTCTTCCTCCATCGACACCCCGCGCGCCGCAGCGCGCTCACGCAATTTCTGCTTCACGTCGTCAGCTAGATTGCGGACAGTAATGGTGCCCATGACTTGCTCCGCGACATCAATAGCGCGACTGCAACGCTAGCACCACAGTTGCTAGCGTTGCAAGCGATCAGAGCAGCTTCCACGCGATATACACCAGCGTCAGCGCGATGACCCACAGCGCCATGCGGCCGGAGCGGGTGTAGCGCGCTTCGGCCTTACCGATGGCGCGCGATGTCGCTTCGTCGAAGCGCAGGCCGTGTTCGGCCATAAAATCGATCTCGCGCGACAGCCGTTCGGTGCGGGCGGCAAGATCGGGCGCTTGGCGGGCCAGCGCCAGCAGCGCCTTGGCGCCGTCGCGCGCGTCCATCAGCAGGCCGCTCGGGCCGAGATTGCCGGCGATCCACTGGCCGACCACCGGCTCGGCCGTCTTCCACATGTTGAAGGCCGGGTCGAGCGTGCGCGCGACGCCTTCGACCACCACCATGGTCTTCTGCAACAGGATCAGTTCCGACCGCGTGGCCATATCGAACAGTTCGGTGACCTCGAAGAGCAGCGTCAGAAGCTTCGCCATCGAGATGGTTTCAGCCGGCTGGCCATGGATCGGCTCGCCGATCGCGCGAATGGCCTGCGCGAAAGCCGCGACATTGTGCTGACGCGGCACGTAGCCGGCCTCGAAATGCACCTCGGCGACGCGCAGATAGTCGCGCGTGATGAAGCCGTAGAGGATTTCGGCGAGGAACCGGCGCTCCTTCTTGCCGAGCCGTCCGGCAATGCCGAGATCGACGGCGACGATATTGCCATTGGCCTCGACGAACAGATTGCCTGGATGCATGTCGGCATGGAAGAAGCCGTCGCGCAGCGTGTGACGCAGGAACGACTGGATCAGGTTGGTGGCGATCGCCTTCAGATCGTGCCCCGCCGCCGCGAGGCCGGCGATGTCGTTCATCTTGACGCCGTCGACCCATTCCATGGTCAGCACATCGCGCCCGGTGCGCTCCCAGTCGACCGACGGCACGCGGAAGCCCGGATCGTCCTTGGTGTTTTCGCCCAGTTCCGAAAGTGCGGCCGCCTCGAGGCGAAGATCCATCTCGATCTTGGTGGTCTGCGCCAGCGTCTCGGTCACCTCGACCGGCCGCAGCCGGCGCGACGACGGGATGTATTTCTCCTGCAGCCGAGCGGCGAGGAAATAGCTTTCGAGATCCTGGAAGAAGCGGCGGCGCACGCCAGGCCGGATCACCTTCACCGCCACCTTGGTATCGACACCGTCATGCATGGCTTGCGCGGGATGAACCTGGGCGATGGAGGCCGCCGCGACCGGCCCGCCGAACTGCGTATAGAGTTCGCCGATCTTGCGCCCGAGCGAGCCCTCGATCGCCGCCACCGCTTCCGCCTGCGAAAAAGTGTGCATCTTGTCCTGCAGCATGGCGAGGTCGAGCGCCATGTCGTTGCCGACGACATCAGGCCGCGTCGCCAGGAACTGGCCGAGCTTGACGTAGGAGGGTCCGAGCCGGACCACCGCCTTGGCCAGCCGGTCGCTGCGCTCATAAGCGAGCGCGCGGCGGCGGGTGAAGAGCCGGGCCATGCGCCAGCCGAATTTCGGCAGGCCGCCGAGTTCGTCGCCAGGCAATGCTGCGATCACGCCTTCGCGAACCAGCACCCAGCCGGCCCGTGCGAGCCGAAAGGCGGCGCCGACGCTGCTCATCGCCTACCCTGCTGCTGCAAACTGTGGTGCCTCAAAGCTTCCAGCCCGAATGCAGGGCGGCAATGCCGCCGGAATAGTTGCGGAACGACACGCGCTCGAAGCCCGCGCGGGTGATCATGGCAGCAAAGTTCTGCTGATTGGGAAATTTGCGGATCGATTCGACCAGGTAGGAATAGGGTTCGCCCTCGCCCGTCACCATCTTGCCGATCTGCGGAATGGCGTTGAACGACCAGGCTTCGTAGACCTTGTCCAGCAGCGGCATCTCGACCTCGGAAAACTCCAGGCACAGGAACCGTCCGCCGGGCTTCAGCACGCGAAAGGCTTCCGTCAGCGCGACATCGATGCGCGGCACGTTGCGGATGCCGAATGCGATGGTGTAGGCGTCAAAGGTGCTATCGGTGAAAGGCAGTTCCTCGGCATTGGCCTCGACGAAATCGGTGTTGCCGGACAGGCGCTTTTTCTCCGCGCGGTCACGGCCGACGCTGAGCATCGAGCCGTTGATGTCGAGCACCGTGGCATGCGTGTTGCCATGGCTGGCGTCTACAATGCGGAAGGCGATGTCGCCGGTGCCGCCCGCCACGTCAAGCACTTTCCAGCCCGGACGTTTCGGCGGATTGAGCCATGTCACCATGGCATCCTTCCACAGCCGGTGCAGCCCGGCCGACATCAGGTCGTTCATCAGGTCGTAGCGGTTCGCCACCTTGTGGAAAACATCGTTGACCAGAGGCTGCTTGTCGCCTGGCCCTACCTTCTTGAAACCATAGGAGGTTTCCATGCCGCCCGCGGCCGTGGTTCTCTCAACTGACATTATTTTGATCCGTCATAAAACCGGCGGGACCATAGCCGATCGATGGTGCGGGCGCTATTGTTTAAGGCGCGGTGTTCGGCCGCGCTTCCAGGTGGTGGGCTTTACGGCCTGGACTGATGAGACGGGATAACTGCATGCCTTTGAAAGCAGAACTGCACTGCCACATCGAGGGGGCAGCGGCGCCCGAACTCGTCATCCGTCAGGCGCAGAAATACGGCAAGGACACCTCGCCCTATATCCAGAACGGCTCCTTCGTCTGGCATGATTTCACCTCGTTCCTGGCGGCTTATGATTTTTCCGCCGACCTGTTCCGCACCGAGGAGGATTATGCCCGCCTCGCCGACCATTATCTGACCAGCCTTGCCCGCGACGGCGCCATCTATTCCGAGGTCTTCACCTCGCCCGACCATGCCGTCAGGGCCGGCCTGTCGCCCAAGGCCTATACCGATGCGCTCGGCGAAGGCATGCTGCGCGCCAAAGCCAAGACCGGCATCGAGGGCCGCATGATCGTCACCGGCGTACGCCATGTCGGCGTCGAATCGATCGAGCAGGCGGCGCGCTTTGCGGCGCGCTGCGGAAATCCGCTGGTCACCGGCTTCGGCGTCGCCGGCGACGAGCGCATGGGCGAGATGGAGGATTATGTCAGGGCCTTCGAGATCGCCCGCGAAGCGGGCCTCGGCATCACCATCCATGCCGGCGAGTTGACCGGCTGGGAGACGGTGCAGGCCGCACTCGACCACATCCGCCCCTCGCGCATCGGCCATGGCGTGCGCGCCATCGAAAATCCCGACCTGGTGCGCCGCATCGCCGATGAGGGCATCGTGCTCGAATGCTGCCCCGGCTCCAACATCGCGCTCAAAGTCTACGACAGTTTCGCCGATCACCCTTTGCCTGCCCTGCAGGCGGCCGGCTGCAAGGTGACGCTGAACTCCGACGACCCACCCTATTTCTGGACCTCGCTGAAGCGCGAATACGACATCGCCGCCGAGCATTTCTCCATGAATGAAAAAGCTTTGACCGCCGTCACCAGGACGGCGATCGAAGCGGCTTTCGTCGACAGGAAGACGAAAAGCGCGCTGCTTGCCCGGCTCGATGCGAAGAGGTGACTGGTGACTGGTGACTGGTGATTGGTTTGCCGGCGGTTCGGCCTGTCAACGGCAATGATCGATCCATCGGGACTCGCAAACCTGCTCACTATTCACTATTCACTATTCACCATTCACTGGAGCAACCCATGCAGGGCGTCACCGTCGTCGACCACCCGCTTGTCCAGCACAAGCTGACCATCATGCGCAAGAAGGAGACGTCGACCGCCGGCTTCCGGCGACTGCTGCGCGAGATCTCGCTGCTGCTCGGCTACGAGGTCACCCGCAACCTCGAACTGACGACGACGACCATCGAAACCCCGATGGAAACCATGGAAGCGCCGACGCTGGAAGGCAAGAAGCTGGTCTTCGCCTCGGTGCTGCGCGCCGGCAATGGCCTGCTCGAAGGCCTGCTCGACCTGGTCCCGGCGGCCCGCGTCGCCCATGTCGGCCTCTACCGCGATCACGAAACGCTGGAGGCGGTGGAATATTTCTTCAAGGCGCCGAGCGATCTCGCCGACCGGCTGGTGATCGTCGTCGATCCGATGCTGGCGACCGCGAACTCGGCCATCGCGGCCATCGACAAGCTGAAGGAGCGCGGAGCCACCAACATCCGCTTCCTTTGCCTGCTGGCGGCGCCAGAAGGCATCGAGCGCTTCACCAAGGCGCATCCGGATGTCCCGATCTTTACCGCTTCCATCGACCGCCAGCTCAACGAGAAGGGCTACATCATGCCCGGCCTCGGCGATGCCGGCGACCGCATGTACGGAACCAAATGACGGCAGCTGGCAAGGCCAGCTGGCATCCAGTCGTTTACCGCCCGTTTACGCAAAGCCGCGGTTTCGGGTTGGCGTTAAAGCGGCACACACCATACGTGGGCAAGAATGGGCCTTCACGAAGGTCCATTCATGCTGCGCAAGCTTGTCATTCTGGGCGTGTTCGCCGGAACGTCGGCATCGATCCCGATCGTCTATCAGTCGAATCCGCAGATTCTCGACAACCTGTTGAAGTCGACCGTCGCCGGCAAGCCGTCCGCGCAGCCTCAGCCCGAACTGAACATGGCCTCGGTTCCCGGCAAGCCGGCCGCACCGCTGCCCACTGGGCGCAAAGTATTGGTGGCGGCTGACGAGCGCGGCCATTTCACCTCCGCCTTCAAGCTCAACGGCCGCCAGGTCGACGGCATGATCGACACCGGCGCCACTTTGGTCGCCATCAACACCTCGACGGCGCGCCGCATCGGCATCTCGCTCAACCCGTCGGACTTCAACCAGCAGGTCAACACCGCCAATGGCGCGATCAGGGCCGCTGTGGTCAACATCGACCGCCTGCAGATCGGCAAGATCAGCGTCGACAACATCCAGGCCGTGGTCCTCGACGACAAGGCGCTGCGCACCAACCTGATCGGCATGAGCTTTTTGCAGCGGCTGGCAAAATACCAGGTCGAAAACGGCACACTGTTGCTGGTGCAGTAGCGCCTTCCGCTACCCGCGCGGCAGCACGCGCCGGATGACAGTCTTGTCGGCGGCTGGTTTCGACGCCCCGATCGTATAGGCCGAAAGCACGGCGGCTGCGGCCGCTTCGGCCTCCGCTTGCGTGCGGGCGTGGACGAGCGCCAGCGGCTCGCCGGTCCGCACCTCGGCGCCGAGCGGCAGCAGCCTGGTGATGCCGACCGCATGGTCGATCCTGTCGTCCGGCCGCGTACGCCCGCCACCGAGCCCGACCACGGCAAGGCCGATATCGCGGGTGGCAATGCCGGTGGCAAAGCCGTTGCCTGCCGCCTTGACCGCAAACTCCACCGCCGCTTTCGGCAAATATTTTTCCGGCTTCTCGACGAAATCGGCGGGACCGCCAAGGGCTGCGACCATACGTGCGAAGGCGGCCGC
>NZ_JAMYQZ010000024.1:0-73155 GCF_040321145.1 Mesorhizobium sp. M0514 | reverse complement strand
GCCTCGATCGAGGCCGAGCGGACGCGGCTGACGGCGGCGGTCGGCGAGCAGACGGCGGAAAAGAAACGCCTCTCCATGCTGCTCGAAGCCAAGCAGAAGCTCGAGGCGGACACCTGGACGGCGATGGCCGCTGAAAAGCAGCGGTCCCAGGCGCTTGCGGCCAAGGCCGGCAGCCTGAAAGAGCTGATCGCTTCGCTTGAAGCCGACAAGAGCCGCAAGGCGGCGGATGCCGTCAAGGCAGGCGAACAGAAAGCGGCCGACAGCGATAAGCCGGACGCCGATAACGCCGATGCAGGCACAACCGCGTCGACGGAGCTGGCTTCGCTGCCCGTGCCGGAAGGCAACCGCCTCACCGCCGCCGCGCCGTTTTCGGCACTTCAGGGACAAGTCTCGCTGCCGGTCACCGGCAAGATCAAGCTGCGTTTCGGGGCCGATGACGGTAACGGCGCGGTGATGCTCGGCGACATGGTTGCGACACAATCGGGAGCCATCGTCACGGCACCGGCGGACGGAAATGTGCTTTATGCGGGGCCTTTTCGCTCCTATGGTCAACTCTTGATCCTCAATGCGGGAGACGGCTATCATGTCGTCCTGGCGGGGATGAGCAGAATCAGCGTCGCGTCTGGCCAGTCGGTGCTCGCAGGAGAGCCGGTCGGCGCGATGGGAGAGGCCCGGGTGGCAAGCACCTCGGCCTCGAAGAATGGAAATGCCACGCCGGAACTCTATGTCGAGTTCCGCAAGGATGGAAAACCCGTCGATCCGACCCCATGGTGGGCGGACCGCTTCTCTGGAAGGACGTGAAATGATGCGGAAACTGTCGCTTCTTATTGCCGGTGCGCTGATGGGCGCGTCAGCGATGAGCCTGGTCTATGGCGCGCCCGGCTCGACGGCGAACGCTGCAGGCTCCGAGACCTATAAGCAACTGGCGATCTTCGGCGACATCTTCGAGCGCGTGCGGGCGCAGTATGTGACGCCGCCGGACGACAAGTCGCTGGTCGAAAACGCCATCAACGGCATGCTCACCTCGCTCGACCCGCACTCCTCCTACATGAATGCCGAGCAGGCGCAGGACATGCGTGTGCAGACCAAGGGTGAGTTCGGCGGCCTTGGCATCGAGGTCACCATGGAGAACGATCTGGTCAAGGTGATCACGCCGATCGACGACACCCCGGCTGCCAAGGCAGGCGTGCTGGCCGGCGACTATATCGCCAAGATCGACGGCCAGGAGGTTCGCGGCCTGACGCTCAACGATGCGGTCGAAAAGATGCGCGGCCTGGTCAATACGCCGATCAAGCTGACCATCCTGCGCCAAGGCGCCGACAAGCCGATCGAGCTGACGGTGGTGCGTGACATCATCAAGGTCAAGGCGGTCAAGTTCCGGGTCGAGAACGACATCGGCTACATGAAGATCACCTCCTTCACCGAAAAGACCTATGACGACCTCGAGAACGCCATCGACACCATCAAGAAGCAGGTGCCGAACGACAAGCTCAAGGGCTATGTGCTCGATCTCAGGCTCAACCCGGGCGGCCTGCTCGACCAGGCGGTGAGCGTGTCCGACGCCTTCCTCGACCGTGGCGAGATCGTCTCGACCCGCGGCCGCGACCCGAAGGACGTCACACGCTTCGACGCCAAGGCAGGCGACGACATCGGCGCCAAGCCGCTGATCGTGCTCGTCAATGGCGGTTCGGCCAGCGCCTCCGAGATCGTCGCCGGCGCGCTGCAGGACCTGCGCCGCGCAACAGTGGTCGGCACGCAGTCCTTCGGCAAGGGCTCGGTGCAGACCATCATCCCGCTTGGCGAGAACGGCGCGCTGCGCCTGACGACGGCGCTCTATTACACGCCGTCCGGCAAGTCGATCCAGGGCAAGGGCATCACGCCCGACATCAAGGTCGACCAGCCGCTGCCGCCCGAACTGCAGGGCAGGGACCTGACGCGCGGCGAATCGGACCTCAAGGGCCATATCAAGGGCGCCGACGAGAGCGATACCGGCTCGGGCTCGGCTGCCTATGTGCCGCCGGATCCGAAGGACGATCTGCAGCTGATCTATGCCGAACAGCTGCTGCGCGGCCAGAAGACCGATCCGGCATTCCCGCCGAATCCGGAGAAGGCAGTGCTCAACCAGTAAAATCGACTGGTAGCTCTGGCTGCCCAATCGAAGCGATGCAATGCTGCCGGGACCGTGAGGTTCCGGCAGTTTGATTCGGGGACCGCTGGGCGCTGCGCCTCAAAAGGCGCAGGGGACGCGCCGTCAGTTTTGGATCTGCGCATGGCGAAAAGATTTCGCTGATCACGCGCCGGGGGATGCGGCTTGGCTGACGTCGGCAAGGACATCGAACGCCCGCTCGGACAGACCGTCCGACCGCGTGCCGCGTCGCGCGGGATCAGCGCTGGCGCCGTCGCGGCGACGCTGGTCGTGCTGGCCGCGGTCGGCATCTCCGGCGCGATCGCGCTGCGCGAGAAGCCGTTCCGCAAACCGGAAGCAATCGCGGTCTCGACGCCGAAGGTGACGGCGGCGGCCGAACCCGCGGCCGCAGCGCCCACTGCTCAAGCCACGGCGGCAGCGCCGAAGGCGGAAACGCCCAAAGCCAGCGGCCCGCAGATCATCCATGTGCAAACCCAGGAGGGTGACGGCCCGCCCAATGCAGCCATTGTCATCCATGACCCGTCGACGATCGGCCAGAACCTGAAGATCGCGCATATCCCCGACAGGGCGCTGATCGAGGCCAGCGACACCGGCCCGCTGCCGGTTCGCGCCGCTGACGGCCGGCGGCCGTTCGATGTCTATGCGCGGCCGTGGTCGGGTTCGCGTGGCGCTCGAGTGGCAATCGTCATCGGCGGGCTTGCCGTGTCGCAGACCGGCACGCAGGCTGCGATCGCCAAGCTGCCGGCCGAAGTGACGCTGGCTTTTGCGCCGCAAGGCAACAGCATTGGCCGGTGGATGCAGGCGGCACGGCAGAGCGGGCATGAGGTGGTCATGCAGGTGCCGCTCGAACCGTTCGACTATCCCAACATCAATCCCGGCCGCAACACGCTGACAGTGGCGGCAAGCCCGGACGACAATCTGAAGAATCTGCGCTGGGCGCTGTCGCGGACCACCAACTATACCGGCGTCATGAACTATATGGGGGCGCGCTTTTCGGCCGACGCGACAGCGATGGGGCCGTTCATGGCCGAGCTTGGCAAGCGCGGCCTTGCCTATGTCGATGACGGCTCGTCCGCGCGGAGCCTGGCGTCCGATCTCGCCTTGAAGGACGGTGTGCCGTTCGTCGCCGGCGATACGGCAATCGACGCCGTGCAGGACCGCGGCGCCATCCTGAAAAAGCTCGACGCGCTGGAAGCGACCGCGCGTGCCAAAGGCTCCGCCGTCGGCATCGGCTCGGCCTTCGACCTCACCGTCGATACCGTGGCGTCCTGGGTGGTCGAAGCAAAAAAGCGCGGCATCGAGATCGTGCCGATCTCGGCGGTGGCCATCGACCCGGAAAAAGGCTGATCATGACGAAGAAACCTGTCGACCCCGAGACGCTGCCTTACCGCCCTTGCGTAGGACTGATGATCCTCAATGGCGACGGGCTGGTCTGGGTCGGGCACCGCATCGCCGAACCGGACAGCGAATTTGCCGGGACCACGCAGCTCTGGCAGATGCCGCAAGGCGGCATCGACGAGGGCGAGGAGCCGCTGCAGGCGGCCGGGCGCGAGCTCTATGAAGAGACCGGCATGCGCTCGGTCACGCTGCTGGCCGAGGCGCCGCACTGGATCAACTACGACCTGCCGCCCGATCTGGTCGGCATCGCCCTCAAGGGCCGCTATCGCGGCCAGACGCAGAAATGGTTCGCCTACCGCTTTCACGGCGAGACCAGAGAGATCCAGATCAATCCGCCGCCGGGCGGCCACACCGCCGAATTCGATGAATGGGCATGGCGGCCGATGCAGGACCTGCCCGATCTGATAGTGCCGTTCAAACGCAAGGTCTATGAGGATGTGGTGGCGACGTTCCGTCATCTTGCCTAGCTGGATGTGACGGTTCGCACGGCACCTGATTCGTGCTTTATTGATCGGGACACCCGCAGCCACGAGACCCATATGAACGACGCCGGGCAATGGCCTCTTAGCGCAGCGTATGGGCTGCCCCTCACCTGCCTGCCGGCTTTCGTCACTCGAAAAGCCAAGCAGGTGGCTTTTCGTCCGCCTTACGCGGACCGCTCTTCAACTCCCCGTATTGGGACGGGGAGAAATGTCCGGCAGGACAATGAGGGGCAGCGCCGACTTCGTCGGATCTGCGATGCATAAAGCCAAAGATACGATCAGCGAAGCGGCGGCCGGCGCCATTCTCACCATCGATCTCGGCGCGGTCAGGGAGAATTACCGGCGGCTCAAGGCAAAGCTCGGCGGCGTGCGCTGCGCCGGCGTCGTCAAGGCCGACGGTTACGGGCTCGGCGCGCGGCAAGTGGCGGCGGCACTGGTTGCCGAACGCTGCGACAGCTTCTTTGTCGCTCATCTCACCGAGGGTGTCGCGCTGCGCGACGCACTCGGACCGAAGCTGGAAATCCATGTGCTGAACGGCCTGCCGCCGGGCTCGGAACCCGAAGCGGTGGCCGCCGACCTTGTTCCCGTCATCAACAGCACCGGGCAACTGAAGGCGTGGAGCGAGGCAGGCCAAAAGGCCGGCCGCAAGCTCAAGGCCGCCATCCAGGTCGACAGCGGCATGTCGCGGCTGGGCATGGCGCCGGCAGAGGTCGAGGCGCTTACGGCCGATGCTTTCGCCGGCGTCGATGTCGTCCTCGTCATGAGCCATCTGGCCCGTGCGGACGAACCGACCAATGCGGCCAATGACGCGCAACTCAGGGAGTTCGAACGGCTGCGCAAAATGCTGCCCAAGGCGCCGGCGTCGCTCGACAATTCCTCCGGCATCTTTCTTGGGCCGCGCTATCAGTACGACCTCGCGCGTCCGGGCGCTGCGCTCTACGGCATCAATCCGACGCCTGATGAGGCGAACCCGATGCTGCCGGTGGTGCGGCTCGAGGCAAAGATCATCCAGACACGCGGCATCGATAAGGGCGCGGGCGTCGGCTACGGACATGCGTTTCTGGCCAGCGGTCCCTTGCGCGCGGCCACGATCTCGCTCGGCTATGCCGATGGCTGGCACCGGCGCGCGGCTTCGGCTGCCTGGCTCGACGGCGTGCGACTGCCCTTTGTCGGGCGGGTGTCGATGGATTCGATCATACTCGACATCTCGGCCCTGCCGGCCGGCCGGCTGCGCGAGGGCGACCTTGTCGAACTCCTAGGCCCCTCGCAGAGCGTCGATGACGCCGCCGGTCATGCCGGCACGATCGGTTATGAAATCCTGACCAGTCTCGGCCCCCGCTTCCACCGCCGCTATATCAACGAATAGAGCCGCGACACGCCGCCCCTTGGCGGACGCCGCAGAATCCGGCAGACAGGAGGCGGCGGCCCTCTGACGGAAGTCGTCGTGGAGAGTGATGCGATGAAGATCTTCGTGTTGGGCGGCGGCGTTATCGGGGTCACCACTGCCTATTATCTCGCTGAGGCCGGCCACGAGGTGACGGTGTTCGACCGCCAGAAAGGGCCGGCGCTGGAAACCAGCTTCGCCAATGCCGGCGAGATCTCGCCGGGCTATGCTTCGCCCTGGGCCGGCCCCGGCATTCCGCTGAAGGCAATCAAGTGGCTGTTGATGAAGCACGGCCCGCTGGTGGTGCGGCCGGCCTTCGATCCGTATATGTGGACATGGCTCATCAAGATGCTGCGCAATTGCACCGCGGATCGCTACGCCATCAACAAGGCGCGCATGGTGCCGCTCGCCGAATACAGCCGCGACACGCTGAAGGCGCTGCGCGAGGCGACCGGCATCGCTTATGATGAGCGGACCAAGGGCACGCTGCAGCTGTTTCGCACGCAAAAGCAGCTCGACGGCACCGGCGGCGATGTCGAGGTGCTGAAGAAATATGGCGTTCCCTACGAGTTGCTCGATCCCGAAGGCTGCATTGGGGCCGAGCCGGCGCTGGCCGGCGTGCGGGAAAAGTTTGTCGGCGGGCTGAGATTGCCCGGCGACGAAACCGGCGACTGCAAGATGTTCACCGATCGGCTGGCCGAGCTCTGCGTGGCGCGCGGCGTCACGTTCGAGTACGGCACGCAGATCCGGCGCTTCTCCAAGAACCGCAATCGCATCGTCAGCGTCGGCACCGACCAGCGCTCGCGCGCGGCCGACGCTTATGTGCTGGCGCTGGGCAGCTATTCGGCGCGCTTCATGCGCCTGCTCAGGCGCCCGATCCCGGTCTATCCGGTCAAGGGCTATTCGATCACCGTTCCTATCAAGGACGCGGTCGCCGCCCCGGTGTCGACGGTGATGGACGAAACCTACAAGGTGGCGATCACCAGGCTCGGCGACCGCATCCGCGTCGGCGGCACGGCGGAGATTTCCGGCTTCGATCTCAGGCTGCATGAATCGCGCCGGCGCACCCTCGAACATTCGGTCGGCGATCTGTTCCCGGATGGCGGCGACCTCAAGGCGGCGTCCTTCTGGTGCGGGCTGCGGCCGATGACGCCGGACGGGCCGCCGCTGGTCGGCCGCACCGAGTTCTCCAACCTCTATCTCAACACCGGGCACGGCACGCTTGGCTGGACCATGGCCTGCGGCTCGGCCAAGGTGCTGTCCGACATCATCTCCAGCAAGGTGCCTGATATCGATGTGCGGGAGCTGGGGCCGGAGCGGTATTTGAGGTAGGGGTGCTTTTTAAAGCTTGCGGGCCAGCACCCCCTCTGTCCTACCGGACAGAGGGGGTGTAAAGGATCGCTACAGAACGGCATTCCTTCAGCCTCGCCAGCCTCTCAAAACGCCTCCTTCACCCAGCCCTTCGAGAACAGCCAACGGTAGGCCCAGGGGATCATTACCTTGGTCGATACCGGATTCGAATGGGCGACATAGTCGTCGTAGACCGGCTGCATCCTGGCGTAGAAGGCAGGGTCGAGCACCGTCATGCCGTTCTCCAGATCGTGGAAGAAACTGCGGTTGTTGAGATTGACCGACGAGATCGTCACCAGCCTTTCGTCGATCATCATGATCTTGGAGTGCAGCACGACATCGGGCGCCTTGAATTCGCGGATGTTGATGCGGTCTCCATATTTCTCGACGAACAGCTTGTTGAGCGCGGTCAGCAGCTTGCCGCCAATATCGCCCTTGAGGTCGATGCGGCCGACAATGTCGATCCTGACGCCGCGCGCCAGCGCCCGCTCGATGACCAGGCTGAGCTTCGGCGTCAGATTAAGGTAGGGATTGACGATCTCGATATGGTGCCGGGCAGTGTCGATCAGCTCGACGAAATAGGTCTCGAGCGCATGGTTGTCCTCGTAGGGCACGGAAATGAAATGGCGCACCGTGCCCGGCGGGCGCCGGCTGTCGGAGCGCACCGGAATGGAGAAGGGTCTTGCGATGTTGGTGTCGGCGTCGCGCAGCCACAATGTCGAGAGATGCGCGGCCAGCGTCTCGACCGTGGCCGGGTCGGCAAACTCGATGTCGAAATCGCTCCAGTTCGAATAGTAGTTGAGCGAGAGGCCGTCGGTCTTGCCGTATTGCTCGAGGTTCGGATAGCGCGACAGGTCGATCGGCTTGTGGAACAGGAAGCCGTCATGAATGTTGCGGCCGCCGATGATGACGCGCGAGCGGGCGGGATCCTCGGCAAGTGTCGCCAGCATCTTGACGTGATGGGTCTTGTGCAGCTGTGACAGTTGCTCGTCGACCGGCGCGCCGTGGTCGGCCCGCCAACGATATTCCTGCAACTCGACATTGGGATAATCGGCCGCCAGCCGGTGCAGCAGGGCATCGTCCTTGTCGCGCTCCAGCACGTCTGTGACCATGATGCGCACTTTGGTGCCGAGGGCTGCGTGATGGCGGATCAGCCGCTCGATGACGCGGCCGGAAAAATCGGCCTTGAACTCCAGCGACGACAGATAGACCAGCTTGAGTTTCGGCGCGCGCGAGAAATCGAGCGGCAGTTCGGGGTCGGCCTTGTCGAAGGCGCTGTCGGGTAAAGGCGCGCCGAGCAGCGCTTCGACCTTGGCGTTGAAGCCGTCGCGCGACTTGCGTAACAGGCGCGGTGACCCGAGTGGCAGCGAACAGGTCTGCGACAGCCAGCGGCCGGCATAGAAGACGCGGGCGAGTTCATCCAGGCCGGATGGACCGGGCACTGGACAACGCTCGTAGCGGCTGTCGAGCGCGGCTATCGCCGGATAGGCAACCTCTTCGCGCAGGATGGTGAGCGGGGCGCCTGCCGGCGCCAGACTGGAGCTGAGCTTGAGACTGCAGCGGTTCAAACCATCGCTGGGGAACAGGCTGGCGGTTTGCCCGGCCGACAGGCGGAGGCGGAAGGCGGCACCGGTGCGCGAGCCACCGCCGGCGCGAATCGCCAGCGCCCCGTCGCAGGCGCCCGATATCTCAACCGGCTGCTTTCCCGCCTGGCGCATCACGATCTCGATCGAGCGCGCCTGCAGGCCGGAAAAGCTGAACGTCTTTGGCGCGGAGGGCCGCGCGGCGGCGTTGACATAGAGCGTCTGCCGCGACACGCGCCAACGGCCGTTGAAATGGCCTTCGCCGGCTGTGCCGCTCACTGCCGGCATCTGTTCGGCGGTAACCGGCTTCGCCAGCCGTTCCAGCGTCCGGTAGGTGGCCTGGAAATCGCGGTTGGCGATGGCGTGGCGGTCATGTCCGAACGGACCGGTGCCGTTCGCCCTGTCGATGGCCCCGATCTGGTTGTGGGCGAGCAGCGCCAGAAACTGCCTTTCATAGTCGCTGGCACCGGCATCGCCGAAAAACGCTGCTGCTGCAGTCTGCGGTCCGGGCGTGCCGGCCGATACCGACGGCCGGCCGCAATCCTTCGCATCGGGGAAGAAATCGCAGCTGTGCCGGATCGGGGCGGCGCAACCGGCAAGGGCCGCCAGCCCCAGCCCGGCCAAGGCCAGGCAGATGGCGCGGTTCATCCGGTCGCACCGTTCATCGTCTTCAGTTCAGCCGGATCGCGCGGCGGCAGGAAGCCATGCGGAAACACCTTGCAGACGGGAAGCGCGAAAGTGGCGATCAAAAGCTCGGCCTCGCCGCGCATCTTTTTCGGCGCTGTCTTGTCATCACGGATCGCCTTTGCCGAGGCGACGAGCGCGCCGTCGCAGTCGCAATGATTATGGCGCGCAATGTAGCAGGCGTCATGGATTTGGCAGGCGCTGTCGAGGCGATTGACAGGGCGAGCCGAGAGGTCGCCGGTGCGGGTGCCGGGACCGCAGTAATTGCCGAAGACGAAAGGCGACGGGCGGGCCATTGCGATACGGACCGGCTTGGGCAGTTCGGCTTCCGGAACTACGGTCCATGGATTGGCGCAGGCGGAAAGCGCGACAAGCGGCAAGATGGCGAGCACCGCTCGCATTTTGATCCGCACCAGCTTTGCAAAAAAGTGTCCCACCCGGCGCAGCCAATCCTTAATGATAGGCGACATCGCGCTTGTTGCCACACTGGCCGATTTTGTGGCGAGGGCAAGGCGGCGCGGCCATCAGACAAACAGCCCGCGCTCTCTCTCGACCGCCTTGGTGATGAAGTTGGCGACGATCTGCACGCGGCGCAGCGGTCGGACCGATTCATGATAGACCAGCCAGTAGGCGCGGCGGATCGGCGTCACGATGTCGACGGGGATCAGCTCCGGCATCGAGCGGGCGACAAAGGTGTGCAAGATGCCGATGCCAGCGCCCGAGCGCACCGCTTCGGCCTGGCCCAGCGCTGAGGAGATGGCGAAGCTGGTGCGCCAGTCCGGGCTGAACTCCGCCGCATAGTCGAGCGACGGGCTGACGATCAGGTCTGGGACATAGCCGATCAGCGTATGCTGGCCGAGTTCGGCAGCGGTCTCGGGTAAGCCGTGCGCCTGCGCATAGTCGCGCGAGGCAAACAGGCCGAGGGTGTAGTCGACCAGCTTTCCCGCCACCAGCCTGCCTTCGCTCGGCCGCTCGACGGTGATGGCGATGTCGGCCTCGCGCCGCGACAGCGAGAAGGAACGCGGCACCGGCACCAGCTGGATGGTGAGTTCGCGGTGCAGCGCGGTCAGCGCGCCAAGACGCGTGGCGAGGAATGCAACGCCAAACCCGTCGGGCGCGCCGATGCGCACCGTGCCTGAGATATCGTCGCCTTCGCCCGACACGGCGGAGCGCGCGGCGATCATGTCGGCTTCCATGCGCTCGGCAATGTCGAGAAAGCGCTGGCCGGCCGGCGTCAGCTCGCTGCCGGTGGTAAGCCGGCGAAACAGTTTTGTCCGTAACGCATCCTCAAACGCTGCGATGCGGCGCGAGACGGTGGCGTGATTGAGTTCCAGCCGCTTGGCGGCGCCAAGGATCTGCCCGGCGCGGGCCACGGCGAGGAAGATGCGGACGTCATCCCAGTTCATGGGGGTGGTCCGGGCTAGCGGCGAACGCGGCGTTCCCGCCCACCCCCCTCTGGCCTGCCGGCCATCTCCCCCGCAAGGAGGGAGATTGGCAGCTCCGCCACCTGCGTCTCTTTTGGTGCGTTGAAGATTTGCGAAGGCGGCAGCCACATCTGATATCCCCCCTTGCGGGGGAGATGTCCGGCAGGACAGAGGGGGGTGTGACGGAGCGCAACCTTCGGGCCTTTCAGCAATCTGTAATTTGCGGCAATTAATGCACACTCGTCCTTCGTTGTCTATTTCCCGCACAACGGTTGCGTTTCCCCTCGCGTTGCCTTCGCGCCTGCAAAGGCGTTGAATGCTTCATCACAAACTCAGGGAGAGAAACCATGATCGAATACGGTCATTTCATTGGCGGCAAGCATGTCGCCGGGACCAGCGGGCGCAAGCAGGACGTCATGCAGCCGATGGACGGCTCGGTGCGCGGCACGGTGGCGCTGGCTTCGCCGGCTGAACTGCGTGCGGCTGTCCTGAATGCCAAGGAAGCACAGATCAAATGGGCTGCGACCAACCCGCAGCGGCGCGTGCGCGTGCTGATGAAGTTTCTTGAACTGGTTGCTCGCGACTATGACGAACTGGCCGATCTCCTGGCGCGCGAGCACGGCAAGACCATTGCCGACGCCAAGGGCGACATCCAGCGCGGCCTCGAAGTGGTCGAAGTCTGCATCGGTGCGCCGCACATGATGAAGGGCGAGTTCACCGACGGCGCCGGCCCCGGCATCGATGTCTATTCGATGCGCCAGCCCCTCGGCGTCGTTGCCGGCATCACCCCGTTCAATTTCCCGGCGATGATCCCGCTGTGGAAGATTGCCCCGGCGCTGGCCTGCGGCAACGCCTTTATCCTGAAGCCTTCCGAGCGCGACCCTGGCGTGCCGATGCGCATCGCCGAACTGTTCCTCGAGGCTGGCCTGCCGGCTGGCGTTCTCAACGTCGTCAATGGCGACAAGGATGTCGTCGACGCCATCCTCGACGATCCTGATATCAAGGCTATCGGCTTTGTCGGCTCGACGCCGATCGCGCATTACATCTATTCGCGCGGCACGGCCGCGGGAAAACGCGTGCAGTGCTTCGGCGGCGCCAAGAACCACATGATCATCATGCCCGATGCCGACATGGACCAGACCGTCGATGCGCTGATCGGCGCGGGCTACGGCTCGGCCGGCGAGCGCTGCATGGCGATCTCGGTTGCCGTTCCCGTCGGCAACGACACCGCCAACCGGCTGATGGAAAAGCTCATCCCGCGTGTCGAAAGCCTCAAAGTCGGCCCGTCGACGGATTCGTCCGCCGATTTCGGCCCGCTGGTCACGGCGCAGGCATTGGAACGCGTCAAGGGTTATGTCGACACCGGCGTCAAGGAAGGCGCCAAGCTGGTCGTCGATGGCCGCGGCTTCTCCATGCAGGGCTACGAGGATGGCTACTATATGGGCGGCTGCCTGTTCGACAATGTGACCGCCGACATGCGCATCTACAAGGAAGAGATCTTTGGTCCGGTGCTGTCGGTGGTGCGTGCGCCGACCTATGAGAGCGCCATCAAGCTCGCCAACGATCATGAGATGGGCAATGGCGTCGCCATCTTCACCCGTGACGGTGATGCTGCTCGTGATTTTGCTTCGCGCGTCCAGGTCGGCATGGTCGGCATCAACGTGCCGATCCCGGTTCCGATCGCTTACTACACGTTCGGCGGCTGGAAGGCGTCGTCCTTCGGCGACCTCAACCAGCACGGCCCGGACGCGTTCCGCTTCTACACCAAGACCAAGACGGTGACCTCGCGCTGGCCCTCAGGCGTCAAGGACGGTGCCGAGTTCGTCATCCCGACGATGAACTGACCGGACGACTTCGAAGATCGGCAAGAAGGCCCGGGGTTCAAAGCCCGGGCCTTTCTTTGTACGAAACCGACATTGGTCATCACGTTTAAGCGATGGAACCAAGAGCCTGTCATCTGCCTTAAATTGCATTCCTGCCGTGGTGCAGGCCATCATAATAGCGCCGGTAGCAGCCGGGGTTCTCGTCTGGCGCAAGGAGGTGTCAGATGACACGACGTCTTGTGGCGGCGATGTTCTTTGCGGTGTTCGCGATGTCCGGCATCGCCCAGGCCAAAGCCGATCAATGCGCGGCGCGGACCGACCTGGTCAAGGCGCTCGGCGAGAAGTTCCACGAAAGCCAAGCCGCACGTGGCCTGGTGAACCCAAATGTGGTGCTGGAGATATTCGTCTCCGACCAGGGCACCTGGACCATCCTGGCCACCGACACACACGGCCAAAGCTGCATCATCACGGCTGGCGAAGGCTGGGACGGGGCGGCTATGGCCGCAGTCTTGCCGGGCACCTGATAAAAGACCGGTCGGAAGTCTGGAGCAGAGACGGAGTTCAGCGTGTGGCGGCCACTTCGGCATGGCCGCGCAGCAGTGCCATCAGGCGTTTGGCGTCCTTGGCGGCAGCCTCTTCGTCACCAGCCAGGATCGAGCGGATTAGCGCGACGTGGTGCTCAGCCGATTCGGCCAGTCCTGTGTCGGCCTTGTAGCGGAACCAGAAGCGGCGGCTGTGGGTCTGCAGGGGCGCGGCCAGACGGGCCGCAAACGGGTTGTCGGCGGCCATCGCCAAGGCCTCGTCGAGCGCCTTGTCGGCCTGGATGAAGGCCAGCACATTGCCCGAGATGACGGCCTTCTGCATGGCAAGGGCTGCCTCATGAAACAGGTCGGCGGCCTCACGGGTGACGAAGCGGGCGGCCGAGCGCGCCAGCACCACCTCGACGCCGCGCCTGGCATCCAGCACGCGCAGCCAGTCGCCGGGATGAAGCGGGGCAATGGCGATGCCGGCGCGTGGCCTGACATCCAGCAGTCCTTCCCAGGCGAGGCGCTGGATCGCTTCGCGCACCGGCGTGCGTCCTAGCGCCAGCTTCTCGATGAGGGCGCCTTCGGTGACAAAGCTCGCCGGCGCCAGTTCCAACGTCACGATCATATGCTCGAGTACATGGTAGGCCTTGGCGGCGGCCGGCTCGGGGTATGCTGTCTCACTGGATGTCAAAGGCGGGCTCCTGATATATCTTACATATATCATAACGAACTCCGCGTTGACAGCCGGTTTTCAAATAGATATACGGCTGATATATCAGATGGAGAGACGATCATGTGGACCGGAGTTTTCCCCGCCGTCACGACCAAGTTTACTGATGACGACCGCCTCGATCATGCCGAGATGGAGCGCTGCTTTGCTTTGCAGATGGAGGCAGGCTGCGACGGTATCATCGTCTGCGGTTCGCTCGGCGAAGGGCCGATGCTGTCGCATGACGAGAAGATCGAGGTGCTGAAGACTGCCCAGAAAGTTGCAGGCAACAAGCCGGTGCTGCTGACGGTCAACGAGGCGGGCACCCGCGAGGCGGCGAGCATCGCAAAGCGCGCGAGCCGGGAAGGCGCCAACGGGCTGATGGTGGTACCGAGCCCGATCTATCACACCAACCCGGAAGAGACGGTCGCCGCCTTGCGCGCCGTCGCTCAGGCCGGCGACCTGCCTGTGATGATCTACTCCAACCGCCTCGCCTACCGCGTCGACGTCACCGTCGACCAGATGGAGGAACTGGCCGCCGACAAGCGCTTCGTCGCCATCAAGGAGTCCTCCGACGACATCCGCCGCTCGACAGAGATCATCAACCGCTTCGGCGACCGCTACGATTTGTTCACCGGCGTCGACAATCTCGCCTTCGAGGCGCTGTCGGTGGGCGCCATCGGCTGGGTGGCGGGTCTGGTCGTCGCCTTCCCGCGCGAGACCGTCGCCATCTACCAGCTGATGAAGCAGGGCCGCCGCGAGGAGGCGCTTTCGATCTACCGCTGGTTCCGGCCGCTGCTCGATCTCGATGTCTCGACCTATCTGGTCCAAAACATCAAGCTTGCCGAAGTGCTCGCGATCGACACAAATGACCGCGTGCGCATGCCACGCCAGCCGCTGTCGGGCGAGCGCCGCAAAGCGGTCGAGAAGATCGTCAAGGACGCGCTGGCGGTACGGCCGAAGCTGCCGCAGTTCTGAAGGCTTTCTTCTCCCCGTGCACGTGCACGGGGAGAAGATGGCGGCAGCCAGATGAGGGGCAGCGCCGACGTGCAAGGAAATTCCAGGGACACAGAGGAGGGCCGCCGCCCCTCATCCGCCCTTCGGGCCCCGCAGCCCTTCACTGGCGCTCCGGGCGTTCGTCGTTCGGAAAGCCAAGCAGTCGGCTTTTCCACCGCTTCGCGGACCACTCCTCACCACCGTGAACGGGGAGAAGGGGTAGATATCGCCATTGTCGGTGGCGGCATTGTCGGCATCTGCGCGGCGGCCATGCTGGCCGAGGCCGGGCGCAGCGTCACGGTCTTCGACCGCACCGGCATCTGCGAGGAGACGAGCTCCGGCAATGCCGCCGCCTTCGCCTTCTCCGACGTGCTGCCGCTGGCGCACAAGGGCATGATGCGGCACTTGCCGAAATGGCTTGCCGATCCGCTCGGGCCACTCAGCATCCCGCCGGCCTACTTGCCGAAGCTGTTGCCTTGGCTGTTGCGCTTCTGGCGCGCTGGCGCACCAGAAAAATTTGAGGCGAGCCTTGCTGCTCAGGCAGGCATGATGAAGCTCGCCGAGGCTGAATGGATGGGCCTGCTCGACCGTTCCGGCACGCGGCTGATGCTGCGCGAGGACGGCTCGCTGGAGCTTTATGAAAGCGAGGCCGAATTTCAGGCCGGGCTGCCGGGCTGGGCGGCGCGCGAGCGCTTCGGCATCGGCTTTCGCCATGTCGAAGGCGACGAACTGGCGCGGCTGCAGCCGGGACTGTCGCCGCGCTTCATCAAGGGCACCTTCGTGCCGGGCTGGAAGACCGTCGCCGATCCGAAACTGCTCGGCAAGGGGGTGTGGGCCTATGCCGAAAGGCTGGGCGCGCGTTTCGAAAAGGCGCGCATAGAGCGCGTCGCCGCCAATCCTGATGGCGCGACGCTGACGCTGACGGACGGCACGACCAGGCAGGCAAGACATCTTGTCGTGGCCGCCGGGGCATGGTCGCATCTGCTGACGAAGGCGCTTGGCGACACCATCCCGCTCGAAACCGAGCGCGGCTACAACACGACACTGCCGAAGACCGCTTTCGACGTGCAGCGGATGCTGATCTTTTCCGGCCATGGCTTCGTCATCACGCCACTCGAGACGGGCTTGCGCGTCGGCGGCGCCGTCGAGTTGGGCGGTCTCGACCGGCCGCCGAATTTTGCGCGCTCGAAGGCCATGCTGGAAAAAGCCAGACAGTTCCTTCCGGGGCTGGACGCGTCAGGTGGCCGCGAATGGATGGGCTATCGCCCGTCGCTGCCGGATTCGCTCCCGGCGATCGGCACGGCGCGAACCGCGCCCAACGTTGTCTACGCCTTCGGCCATGGCCATCTCGGCCTGACCCAGGCGGCGGCCACCGGCCGCTTGATCCGCGATCTTGTTCTCGGGCAGACTTCGCGGATCGATCTTGCCCCCTTCAGCCCGCAACGGTTTTGAGTTCGAGGAAATCATGGCCAGAAAATCCTTCTTTTGCATCGACGGCCATACCTGCGGCAATCCGGTGCGGCTGGTGGCCGGCGGCGGTCCCTTGCTCGAGGGGTCGACGATGATGGAGCGGCGGGCGCATTTCCTGGCGGAGTATGACTGGATCCGCACCGGGCTGATGTTCGAGCCGCGCGGCCACGATGTCATGTCGGGCTCGATCCTCTATCCGCCGACGCGCGAGGATTGCGACATAGCCATCCTGTTCATCGAGACGTCGGGCTGCCTGCCGATGTGCGGCCACGGCACGATCGGCACGGTGACGATGGCCATCGAACATGGGCTGATCAAGCCGAAGACACCCGGCGTGCTCCGGCTCGACACACCGGCCGGGCTGGTTATCGCCGAATACAAACAAGTCGGCGACTATGTCGAGGAGGTGCGCATCACGAATGTGCCGTCCTTCCTTTATGCCGAGGGACTGACGGTCGACTGCCCGCAGCTTGGCGAGATCACTGTCGATGTCGCCTATGGCGGCAATTTCTACGCAATCGTCGAGCCGCAGGCGAATTTTCGCGACATGGCTGATTATTCCGCCAGCGATTTCATCGCCTGGAGCCCCGTGGTGCGGCAGCGGCTCAACGAGAAGTACTCGTTCGTGCATCCGGAAAACCCCGGCATCAACCGGCTGTCCCACATGCTGTGGACGGGCGAGCCGACAATGGCGGGCGCGGATGCGCGCAACGCGGTCTTCTATGGCGACAAGGCGATCGACCGCTCACCTTGCGGCACCGGCACCTCGGCGCGCATGGCGCAGCTCCATGCCAAGGGCAAGCTCAAGGCCGGCGACAGTTTTGTCCACGAATCGATCATCGGCTCGCTGTTCAAGGGCAAGGTCGAGAAGGACGTCACTGTTGCCGGCAAGCCGGCCATCATTCCCTCGATCGGCGGCTGGGCGCGGATGACCGGCCTGAACACCATCTTCATCGACGACCGCGATCCGTTCGCGCACGGCTTTGTGGTTAAGTGATACGGTAGGCTGCCGATCATCCACCGAGACCAGGACTTGGACCCAGGGCGGGACCTCTTGGCGAAACCAGTCAGCGAAAGGTTAGCGCGTTGGGCGAGGCATCCACCGCCATAGTCGGAAGTAACCCATGTTGCAGCTGGTCAGTACGGAATGTGGCTAAAAAAACGAAGCCCGCCAACAACGCAAAGATTCGTCTCATCACCTGATTTTGACCGGGATTTCTTCGAAATGAGGTCGCTGGTCCGGCTGAATCGTCAAAGACATTGCGTTATGCCAATGATAGGGTCCGCGATAGTCCAGGGGTGGGGAGCAAAAAAACGGGCAATCGGAAGGCGTGCCGGCAAAACACGCTCGACGTTTGAAAAATCACGTTGCAATCCGGGCTCGAAACTTTACGACTAGGGGAAATACGAAAAGGAATGCGTCTGCATGGGCGACATTCCAGGGGAGCCATGTACACATGCAGTACTTTGTCCAGCAGCTTATCAATGGGCTGACGCTGGGATCGATCTATGGGCTGATCGCAATCGGCTACACGATGGTCTACGGCATCATCGGCATGATCAACTTCGCCCACGGCGACATTTTCATGGTCGGGGCCTTCGCCGCCCTCGTCGTCTTCCTCATCCTCGGCTCCTTGTTCTATTCGGTGCCGGTCGTACTGGCGCTGCTGATCATGATGATCGTGGCGATGCTGCTCACCAGCCTCTACAACTGGACGATCGAGAAGGTGGCGTACCGGCCGCTGCGCGGTTCGTTCCGGCTGGCGCCGCTGATCACCGCCATCGGCATGTCGATCGCGCTGTCGAACTTCATCCAGGTGACGCAGGGCCCGCGCAACAAGCCGATCCCGCCGATGGTCAGCCAGGTCTACAACATCAACGGCATCAGCGTGTCGCTGAAGCAGATCATCATCGTCGTCGTCACCGCCCTGCTGCTGGCGCTGTTCTGGTACCTGGTCAACAGGACTTCCCTCGGCCGGGCGCAAAGGGCGTGCGAGCAGGACCGCAAGATGGCGGCGCTGCTCGGTGTCGATGTCGACCGTACGATCTCGATCACCTTTATCATGGGTGCAGCGCTTGCGGCCGTCGCGGGCACGTTGTTCCTGATGTATTACGGCGTCATCGCCTTTTCCGACGGCTTTGTGCCGGGGGTCAAGGCCTTCACCGCGGCCGTTCTCGGCGGCATCGGGTCTCTGCCGGGCGCGGTGCTTGGCGGGCTTTTGATCGGCTTCATCGAGAGCATGTGGTCGGCGTATTTCTCGATCGACTACAAGGACGTCGCGGCGTTCTCGATCCTGGCGATCGTGCTGATCTTCCTGCCTTCCGGCATTTTGGGCCGGCCAGAAGTCGAAAAGGTCTGAGACAATGGCGGTTTCCGTATCCTCGGAGCGCGACACCGTCGCCTCCCCCGTGCAGCGTGCATTGCGCGAAGCGTTCTATGCCGGCGCCATCTCGCTGGGGTTGTTCATTCTCTTCATCGGCCTGAAGACCGACCAGAACATAAGCAACCAGCTGATCCTGGTGCAGCGCTGGTTGCTGCTCATCACCGTGGTCGTGCTGACCATGCTTGGCCGCTTCTTCTACATTGCATATGGCCAGCCGTTCATGGCCAATCAGAAGATCACCAATGTCGCCACCGGCCTGTTGCCGGCGAGCGTCGCGTCGCGCTTCTTCCTGCTTCCGGCCTTCATCGTCGCCGTCGTGCTGGCGGTTGTCCTGGTTGCGTTCGGCAGCGCCCTGCCGGTGTTGGTGGGACCCGATCTGGCCGGCTACCTTCAGTTCCTGCGCGCATTGGCCGTCATTTACGCGCTCGCTTGCGTGATCTTCTATTTCCGCTCCTTCATCCACGCCAATTTCACCAAGCTCGGGATTGCGGCGCTGGTGCTATACCCGATCCTCGTCGTCGTGGTGCTGTCGATCTACGCGTGGTCGATAACCGGCGGCCTGCAGGGCTCGTTGAAGTGGGTCGACAATTTCGGCATCCAGATCCTGATCTATGTGATGCTGGCCTGGGGGCTGAACATCGTCGTCGGCCTCGCCGGCTTGCTCGATCTCGGCTACGTCGCCTTTTACGCGGTCGGCGCCTATGCCTATGCGTTGCTCGGTTCGCAATACGGCCTGTCGTTCTGGATCCTGCTGCCCGCCGCCGGCGCCATGGCCGCCTTCTGGGGCGTTATGCTCGGCTTTCCGGTGCTCAGGCTTCGTGGCGATTACCTGGCGATCGTGACGCTGGCCTTCGGCGAGATCATCCGCCTGGTGCTGATCAACTGGCGTGAAGTCACCAACGGCTCGGCCGGCATCTCCGGCATCCCGAAGGTCACCTTCTTCGGCCTGATGACGTTTAATTCGACCGACCCGAACTACATCGGCAAGGTGCTGCACATTGCCCAGTCGAGCGCCTACTACAAGATCTTCCTCTACTATCTGATTCTCGGGCTGGCGCTGCTGACCGCCTTCGTCACCATCAGGCTCAGGCGCATGCCTGTCGGCCGCGCCTGGGAGGCGCTGCGCGAGGACGAGATTGCCTGCCGCTCGCTTGGCATCAACACCACCACCACCAAGCTCACCGCCTTTGCCACCGGCGCCATGTTCGGCGGTTTTGCCGGCGCCTTCTTCGCCGCACGGCAAGGCTTCGTCAGCCCTGAATCCTTCGTCTTCCTGGAATCGGCGATCATCCTGGCCATCGTGGTGCTCGGCGGCATGGGCTCGCTGGTCGGCATCGCGGTCGCCGCGCTGGTGATGATCGGCGGCACCGAGGCACTGCGCGAACTCGATTTCCTGAAAAGTGTCTTCGGAAAAGATTTCACGCCGGAGCTTTACCGCATGCTTTTGTTCGGCATGGCGATGGTCATCGTCATGCTGTGGAAGCCGCGCGGCTTTGTCGGCAGCCGTGAACCGACGGCCTTCCTCAGTGAACGAAAAGCGGTCTCCTCCTCCTTCACCAAGGAAGGGCACGGCTGATGAGCGCGACCTCCATTCAGAAGACCAATCCGGGTATGAAAGACGCCATCCTCCAGGTCGAGCATCTTTCGATGAAGTTCGGCGGCCTGATCGCCATCGGCGACCTGTCGTTCCAGGCCAAGCGCGGCGAGATTACCGCTCTGATCGGACCCAATGGCGCCGGCAAGACCACCGTCTTCAATTGCATCACCGGCTTCTACAAGCCGTCGGAAGGCATGATTACGCTCAACCGGGCCGACGGCTCGAGCTTCCTGCTCGAACGGCTGCCCAATCATGAGATCCCGGCGC
Source organism: Mesorhizobium sp. M0514 (assembly GCF_040321145.1). Taxonomy (NCBI): domain Bacteria; kingdom Pseudomonadati; phylum Pseudomonadota; class Alphaproteobacteria; order Hyphomicrobiales; family Phyllobacteriaceae; genus Mesorhizobium; species Mesorhizobium sp. M0514. Next base: position 52,931 of record NZ_JAMYQZ010000024.1, on the reverse strand, counting down.
GCGCCAAGGTGGCGCGCACCTTCCAGAACATCCGCCTGTTCTCGGGCATGACGCTGCTGGAGAATCTGCTGGTTGCCCAGCACAACAAGCTGATGAAGGCATCCGGCTATACGATCCTGGGCCTGTTCGGGATCGGCGGCTACCGCAGGGCCTCGGCTGAATCGGTGGAGCTTGCCAAGCACTGGCTGGAGAAGGCCGACCTTGTCGATCGCGCCGACGATCCGGCCGGCGACCTGCCCTATGGCGCGCAGCGGCGCCTCGAGATTGCGCGCGCCATGTGCACAGGGCCCGAACTTCTGTGCCTCGACGAGCCTGCGGCCGGTCTCAATCCGAAGGAGTCGGCTGCGCTGAATTCGCTGCTGATGGACATCAAGAGCAGTACCTCGATCCTGCTGATCGAACATGACATGTCGGTGGTCATGCAGATTTCCGACCATGTCGTGGTGCTTGAATATGGCCGCAAGATTTCCGACGGCAGCCCGCAATCGGTGCGTACCGACCCGCGCGTCATCGCCGCCTATCTCGGCGTCGACGACGAGGAGGTCGAGACGGTGCTGACCGAGGTCGGCGATGAAGACGTCATCGAGCAGCTGGACATCGGGCCGGATTCGGCTCACGGACCAGGCACATCGTCTTCCTATCTCGCCGGCCCGGTAAGCGACACGATCGGCCACAGCCAGGGCGAGCGGGTCACAGTGTCGAAGGGAGCTTCAAAGGCCACCCAATACGATACAAGAGCCAACTCCGCGCCAAGAGCACCGTCCGAGCGTCTAACGGCCAAGTCCAAGCCGGCGGCCACCAAATCCCCGACAGGCAAGCCGCGCGGAGGGCGTAAGTGATGGCCGAGACAACGCTGCTCGACATCAAGGGCGTCGAGACCTACTACGGCAACATCAAGGCGCTGAACGGCGTCGATGTCCACGTCAACCAGGGCGAGATCGTCGCGCTGATCGGTGCGAACGGTGCCGGCAAGTCGACGCTGATGATGACCATCTTCGGTGCGCCGCGCGCTCGTGCCGGCTCAATCACTTTCGCCGGCACCGACATCACCCAGATGCCGACGCACGAGATCGCCCGCATGCGCATTGCGCAGTCGCCGGAAGGCAGGCGCATTTTCCCGCGCATGACGGTGATGGAAAACCTGCAGATGGGCGCCGGTCTCGACAATCTCAAGCACTATGACGAAGATGCTGAGAAGGTGTTCGCGCTGTTCCCGCGCCTCAAGGAGCGCATTGCCCAGCGCGGCGGCACGCTGTCGGGCGGTGAGCAGCAGATGCTGTCGATCGGACGTGCGCTGATGGCGCGGCCTAAGCTGCTGTTGCTCGACGAGCCGTCGCTGGGTCTGGCGCCGCTGATCGTCAAGCAGATCTTCGATGCCATCCGCGAGCTGAACCGCACGCAAGGGCTGACCGTGTTCCTGGTCGAGCAGAACGCCTTCGGCGCGCTCAAACTCGCCACGCGCGGCTATGTCATGGTCAACGGCAACGTGACCATGAGCGGCACAGGCAAGGAATTGCTCGCCAATCCGGAAGTGCGGGCGGCCTATCTCGAAGGCGGCCATCACTGATTTTGGAGCGGAATGTATGCATACGGTATTCCGCTCCAACTTGTTTGTTTGTCGCATGACCTTTGTCCGAAAAGTCTGCAACTTTTCGGGATCATGCTAGGGAGTCTTCATCATGCAAGGCATTCTTCACGAGGAACCTTCCATCTGGCAGTTCTTCTTCGTCACCTGTCTGCTCGGCGGCTGGGCGGCATGGATGACCGGCAAGGCCAGCGCCCAGACATGGCGCAGCCTGCCGGCGCTGTTCGCCTATCTGCTGGGTCTCGGCATAGGCATCAGGTTCATCCATCATGCCTTGTTCGGCGGCACGATGTTTTCGCTGCAATATTATGTCGTGGACACAATCGTGCTCATGATATTGGGATTTGTCGGCTATCAATACACGCGTACGAACCAGATGGTGACGCAGTATAATTGGCTTTACGAACGGGCTTCGATCTTAAGCTGGAAACCGAAAGGTTGACGTTCATCATTAACGCCGTTCCGGGGATGAATCGGCGTGACAAGGGCCTGAAAATCGGCAAAGTACGCTTTCTGCGATAAGGGTGGGCATCGCATGAAAGTTTCATCCACGCCCACCTCGTAAATGGGAGCGTTTAAATGAAGAAATCACTTTTGTCCGCCGTTGCCCTGACCGCGCTTGTCGCGTTCGGTGGCAATGCATGGGCTGACGTTATCGTCGGCGTCGCAGGTCCGATCACCGGTCCGAATGCGGCCTTCGGTGCGCAGCTGCAGAAGGGTGCGGAAGCGGCCGTTGCCGACATCAACGCAGCAGGCGGCATGAACGGCGAGCAGATCAAGCTCGAAGTCGGCGACGACGTCTCGGATCCGAAGCAGGGCATTTCGGTCGGCAACAAGTTCGTCGGCGACGGCGTGAAATTCGTGATCGGCCACTTCAACTCGGGCGTCTCGATCCCGGTTTCGCAGGAAGTCTACGTCGACAACAACATCGTCGAAGTGACGCCTGCGGCGACCAACCCGAAATTCACCGAGCGCGGCCTGTGGAACGTGTTCCGCACCTGCGGACGCGATGACCAGCAGGGCGGCATCGCCGGCGGCTATATCGCGACCAACTTCAAGGACGCCAAGGTTGCCGTCATCCACGACAAGACCCCCTATGGTCAGGGCCTTGCCGACGAGACCAAGAAGGCGATGAACGCAGCCGGTCTGACCGAAGTCATGTATGAAGGCGTCAATGTCGGCGACAAGGACTTCTCGGCGCTGATCGCCAAGATGAAGGACGCCGGCGTCACCCTGATCTATTGGGGCGGCCTGCATACCGAAGCCGGCCTGATCATCCGCCAGTCGGCGGACCAGGGCCTCAAGGCTACCTTGATGTCGGGCGACGGCATCGTGACCGACGAGCTGGCTGCGATCGCCGGCGATGCGGTTATCGGTACGCTCAACACCTTCGGTCCAGATCCGCGTCTGATCCCCGAGAACAAGGCACTGGTCGAGAAGTTCCGCGCCCAGGGCTTCGAGCCGGAAGCCTACACTCTCTACTCCTACGCCGCCATGCAGGTGATCGCCGAGGCCGCTGCCGTGGCCAAGTCGAACGACCCCGTGGAAGTGGCCAAGGCGCTGCACGAGAAGGGTCCGTTCAAGACCGTTCTGGGCGATCTCGCCTATGACGCGAAGGGCGATCCGAAGCTCCCGGGCTACATCATGTACGAATGGAAGAAGGGTCCGGACGGCAAGATCTCCTGGTTCCCGAAGTCGTAATTCGGGACACAGCTCTATGGAATGCCCGGCGCTCGCGCCGGGCATTTTTCTTTGGTGACAGGGCGCAGCGAGGGTGGCTGGACAAGCCGCTAGCCGGGTCGAATTTGTGCGGGCACGACAATTAGCGTCACCTCGCGACGCCAATCGCACGCATCTTTTCGATCGGTGGTGCTAGAATCGCATTTAAATCGGTTTAACCTCTCCCCGATTTTGGTTGCACTGCAGCATTTTCGCGTTAATCATGCCTCTGCCCCACCCTCCTGTCCGGAGCCTGCTTCCTTGGCCATCACGAAGATCCTCGTCGCCAACCGGTCCGAAATTGCCATCCGCGTCTTTCGCGCGGCCAACGAGCTCGGCCTCAAAACCGTGGCGATCTGGGCCGAGGAGGACAAATATTCGCTTCATCGGTTCAAGGCCGATGAAAGCTACCAGGTCGGGCGCGGGCCGCATCTGGCCAGGGACATGGGACCGATCGAAAGCTATCTGTCGATCGAGGAAGTGATCCGGGTCGCCAGACTGTCCGGCGCCGACGCCATCCACCCGGGCTATGGCCTCCTGTCGGAAAGCCCTGAATTCGCAGATGCCTGCGCCGAGGCCGGCATCACTTTCATAGGGCCGAAGCCCGACACGATGCGCCGGCTCGGCAACAAGGTCGCCGCGCGCAATCTGGCCATTGAGGTCGGCGTGCCGGTGGTGCCGGCAACCGAACCGCTGCCGGACGACATGGAAGCAGTCAAGCAGCTCGCCAAGACAGTCGGCTATCCGGTGATGCTCAAGGCATCATGGGGCGGCGGCGGGCGCGGCATGCGCGCCATCCGCGCGGAAGCCGACCTCGCCCGCGAGGTGATGGAAGGCAAGCGCGAGGCCAAGGCCGCCTTCGGCAAGGACGAGGTCTATCTCGAAAAGCTGATCGAGCGCGCTCGCCATGTCGAGGTCCAGGTGCTCGGCGACACGCATGGCAACGCTGTACATCTGTTCGAGCGCGACTGCTCGATCCAGCGCCGCAACCAGAAGGTCGTCGAACGGGCGCCGGCGCCCTATCTCAGCGAGGCATTGCGCCAGGAGCTTTGCGGCTATGCGCTCAAGATCGCGCGCGAGACCAGCTATATCGGCGCCGGTACGGTGGAATTTCTGCAGGACGCCGACACCGGCAAATTCTACTTCATCGAGGTCAATCCGCGCATCCAGGTCGAGCACACCGTCACCGAGCAGGTGACCGGCATCGACATCGTCAAGGCGCAGATCCACATACTGGATGGCTTTGCCATCGGCACGAAAGAGTCGGGCGTGCCGGCGCAGGCCGACATCAGGCTGAACGGTCACGCGCTGCAGTGCCGCATCACCACCGAGGATCCGGAGCACAGTTTCATTCCGGACTACGGCCGCATCACCGCTTATCGCGAAGCCGCCGGTTTCGGCATCCGCCTCGACGGCGGCACCGCCTATTCGGGCGCGGTCATCACCCGCTTCTACGATCCGCTGCTGGAGAAGGTGACTGCCTGGGCCCCGACACCGGCCGAGGCGATCGCCCGCATGAATCGGGCCCTGCGCGAGTTCCGCATCCGCGGCGTGGCCACCAACCTCACCTTCCTCGAGGCAATCATCAACCACCCGCGCTTCGCCGACAATTCCTACACGACCAGGTTCATCGACACGACGCCGGAGCTGTTCGCGCAGGTGAAGCGGCAGGACCGCGCCACCAAGCTGCTCAACTATCTGGCCGACGTCAGCGTCAACGGCCATCCCGAAACCCGCGGCCGACCGATGCCGAAGGCCGATGCGGCAGCGCCTGTCGTGCCCTATCTCAACGGCAATGTGCCTGATGGCAGCAAGCAGAAGCTCGACGCGTTGGGGCCGGAGAAATTCGCTGCCTGGATGCGTGAGCAAAAAGAGGTGCTTGTCACCGACACGACGATGCGCGACGGTCACCAGTCGCTGCTCGCCACCCGCATGCGCACGCATGACATTGCCGGCATTGCCGGCACCTACGCGCGGGCGCTGCCGCGGCTGCTGTCGCTGGAATGCTGGGGCGGCGCCACTTTCGACGTCGCCATGCGCTTCCTCACCGAGGATCCGTGGGAGCGGCTGAGCAAAGTGCGCGAAGCAGCCCCCAACCTTTTGCTGCAGATGCTTCTACGCGGCGCTAACGGCGTCGGCTACACCAACTATCCCGACAATGTCGTGCAACATTTCGTCAGCCAGGCCGCTGCTGGCGGCGTCGACCTGTTCCGCGTCTTCGACTGCCTGAACTGGGTCGAGAACATGCGCGTCGCCATGGACGCGGTGGGCGCCGAGGGCAAGCTGGTCGAAGCAGCGATCTGCTACACCGGCGACATCCTCGATCCGACGCGCGCCAAACACGACCTTAAATACTATGTCGGGTTGGCGAAGGAATTGCAGGCAGCCGGCGCCCATATCATCGCCGTCAAGGACATGGCCGGGCTTTTGAAGCCTGCCGCCGCCCGCGTGCTGTTCAAGGCGCTGCGCGAAGCCACCGACCTGCCGATCCATTTCCACACCCACGACACGTCAGGCCTGTCGGCGGCGACGGTGCTGGCGGGCGTGGAAAGTGGCGTCGACGCCATCGACGCGGCGATGGATTCCTTCTCCGGCAACACCTCGCAGCCTTGCCTGGGCTCGATCGTCGAGGCGCTGAAGGGAACCGAGCGCGATCCCGGCCTCGATCCGCAATGGATCCGCAACATCTCCTTCTACTGGGAAGCGGTGCGCAACCAGTATGCGGCCTTCGAAAGCGATCTCAAGGGGCCAGCCTCGGAAGTCTACCTGCACGAGATGCCGGGCGGTCAGTTCACCAACCTCAAGGAACAGGCGCGTTCGCTCGGGTTGGAAACGCGTTGGCACGAGGTGGCACAAGCCTATCACGACGTCAATTTGATGTTCGGTGACATCGTCAAGGTGACGCCGTCGTCCAAGGTGGTCGGCGACATGGCGCTGATGATGGTGAGCCAGGATCTGACCGTTGCCGACGTTGAAAACCCGGCCAAGGACATCGCCTTCCCGGACTCGGTCGTCTCGATGCTGCGCGGCGATCTCGGCCAGTCGCCCGGCGGCTGGCCTGCGAAGCTGCAGAAGAAGGCACTGAAGGAAAGCAAGCCGATCTCCGTGCGGCCGGGCTCGCTGATCAAGCCAGCCGACCTCAAGGCCAGCCGCAAGGAGATCGAGCAGAAGCTGGAGCGCAAGCTCTCGGAGTACGAATTCGCCTCCTGGCTGATGTATCCGAAGGTGTTCACCGACTTCGCCGCCGCGCAGGAAACCTACGGGCCGGTCAGTGTGCTGCCGACGCCGACCTATTTCTACGGCATGAAGTCCGAAGACGAGATCTTCCTGGACATCGAAAAAGGCAAGACGCTTGTGGTGCGCTGCCTTGCGATCGGCGACGTCGATGAGAAGGGCATGGTCACCGTGTTCTTCGAGCTCAACGGCCAGCCGCGCCGTGTCCGGGTGCCGGACAGGGCGCATGGCGCCTCGGCGGCCAAGGCTCGGCGCAAGGCCGAGCCCGGCAACGAGGCGCATGTCGGCGCGCCGATGCCGGGCGTGGTCTCCGCCCTTTCGGTTGCCGCCGGCCAAGCGGTCAAGGCCGGCGACGTGCTGTTGTCGATCGAAGCCATGAAGATGGAGACGGCCCTGCATGCCGAGCGCGACGGCACAGTGGCCGAAGTGCTGGTCAAGGCCGGCGATCAGATCGATGCGAAGGATCTGTTGATCGCGTTTGGCTGACGCGCGGATCCATCACACTGGGGACGGCTGGCAGCAGCCGTTGATGGAGCATCGATAATGGCTTGACCCGCCGCGCCTGCTCGGGCATCGAACCCGCTCCCAATTTACCGCGCCAGAATCGCGGTGCTTAAAAAGTAGCGGAGAAAAAACATGGCCGACGACATCACAGATACCAGCCAGACTGTTGCCGCCGGCCAGTTGCGCGCCTTCATCGAGCGCATCGAGCGGCTCGAGGAAGAAAAGAAGACCATCGCCGACGACATCAAGGAAGTGTTCGCCGAGGCCAAGGGCACCGGCTTCGACACCAAGGCGATGCGGTCGATCATCCGGCTGCGCAAGAAGGACCAGGCCGAGCGCCAGGAAGAGGAAACCATCCTCGATCTCTACAAGGCCGCGCTCGGCATGGTGTAAGGCTGTCTGGAAATTCTACTCCGGCTGATATCGCCAGAGCGAATTTCGAAACAGTCTCGGGCCAAGGAATGATGCTGGAACGGGCATCGAACCATGAGCGAATTCGACTTCGGCGCCCGCCGCGCCTCTGAATTCCGCCAACGCAGCTTCTGGGCGCTGTTCGCCGAACGGCATCCGGAGGAACGCGCTTCCATGGCGCGGCGCGGACCCTGGTTCTGGCAGCGCGGGCTGCCCGACTTCGCTCTGGTCCTGTCCATGTATGTCGCGCCGGCGCAAAGCCAAGTTGGCGTCTTTTTCGGCCGTAACGAGAAGTTCGGCGCGACCGGGGTCTGGTCGCGGCTGAAGCCGTTCCAACCGGCAATCGAAGACAGGCTGAAGCTCAGGCCGGAGCAGAGCTGCGAGGGCCTCGGCATCAATTCGATGTGGCGGGTGAACTGCTATGCCGAGGACAACTGGCCGGCCATGGCCGACTGGCTGGTGACGGAATGCTCGCGCTTCGAGCGCGCCGTCACCGACGTGCTGAGAGAGGGATAGCTATCAGGTGTTGGTGCAAAGCATCGGATCCTTCTTCGGCTCGCGCTGGCAAGGCGCGGTTCCGGTCGAGCGGTTGTTCTGGCGCGATCTGGTCCTTGTCGGCACGGCGATCAACATCACCTCGTCGGTGGCCGCGCTCATTCTGCTCGGCTTGAAGCTGCCGCTCGCCGTCGTCCTGGCGGTGCATTTCGCGCCCGTGCCCTACAACATCTTTTTGACCTTTGCCGTCTGGCGAACCACGGAAAAATCCAGTGGCGCCAAGGCTTCGTTGATGACGCTCGGGGCTACGCTTTGGCTGATCCTGGTGGTGGTTGTCTGAGAAGATTGACACGAAAAGGGCGGCCGAAGCCGCCCTTTGAAGATGGGGGTCAAGCCGCGGCTTAAGCCGCCGGCTCGAATTTCAGCGCCACGCCGTTGATGCAATAGCGCAGGCCGGTCGGCGGCGGGCCGTCCTCGAAGACATGGCCGAGATGGCTGCCGCAGCGGGCGCAGTGGCATTCGGTGCGGACCATGCCGTAGCTGCGGTCGACGGTGTTTTCGACCGAACCGGGCACCGGATCATTGAAGCTCGGCCAGCCGGTGCCGCTCTCGAACTTGAGCTTGGATTCGAACAGCGGCTGGTCGCAGCCGACGCAGGAAAAGGTGCCGGCGCGCTTTTCGTAGAGCAGGGCGCAGCTTCCGGGCCGTTCGGTGCCATGGCCGCGCATGACCGCATATTGCTCGGGCGTCAGGCGGGCGCGCCATTCAGCGTCGGTGCGGGTGACAGGGTAGGTGTGGGTGTCCATTTGATCTCCTCAGCCTTGGCGGCTTGTTGTTGGTTGCAAGCTATATTCGCTTAGAGATAGGCGTTTGTTACGTGTTTTGCTCGCATTTTCAGCCGAGCTCCTACCCAATCGCCTGAAGATAGCGGGCGATCGACGCATGAAATGCCGTTCTTGCGCCGCCGATGATGTTCTGCTGCCACCACGCGCCGTAGATGTCGTCGAATTCGAAAGGCTCAAGTGCCGCCGCGATGCGTCGCACGGCCGGCGCATTGAGCGGAATGTAGTTCGGATAGCTGTACATGAAGCTGACATGGCGACGCGTCGGCGTCACCTGCAATATGTCGCCGGACAGCAGGGCGTTACCGTCATCGCGTTTCCAATGCAGCACCTGGCCGCCGGCAAAATGGCCACCGCAACGCACGAGTGTCAGCGACGGGTTTATGGCCAGCGTCTCGCCCGCCCAGCTGACGATGGCGTTGTGCGGCCGCATGATCCACTGGCGGTCGTCGGCATGGAGATAGATCGGCACGCCGCCAAACGCCTCGCTCCACTCGACCATCACCGAATAATAGTGGCAGTGCGAAATAGCGATCGCGGCCAGGCCGCCGCGACGGTTGATTTCGGCTACCGCCTCGTCGCTCACCATCGAGATGCAATCCCACAGCACATTGCCGTGCGGCGTCTGCGCCAGCAGCGCCCGCTGGCCGATAGCAAAGCGCGGCTCGATGCCGAAAGCGAGAACGCCGGCATGGTCCTTCATCACAAGCCTATGCCCGGCAGAGAGTTCTTCCCCAGTGATCCAGGCCTGGCCTTCCCAGCGCACATATTGTCGCTCGTCCTCGCAGATCGGGCAATTTTCTGGAGGGGTCTGCGTTGCCGCGAACTGGACGCCGCATTGCGGGCAAAGAAAGCAGGTCATCGGTTTTCCTCTCATATCAATGCTTGCGTGAGAGCTGCTTCGTCGCGGCTTCCAACCCGGCCAGCGTCAGTGGGAACATGCGGCCGCCGAAGAGATCGCGGATCATCGCGATCGAATGGATGAAGCCCCAGTTTTTCTGATTTTCGGGGTTCAGCCAGACCGCATTCGGCCATTGCTGGATGAGGCGGCCAAGCCAGACACTGCCGGCTTCCGGGTTCCAATGCTCGACCGAACCGCCGGGATGCGCGATCTCGTAAGGGCTCATCGAGGCATCGCCGACGACGATCACCTTGTAGTCGGGGCCGTATTTGTGAAGCAGATCGAAGGTCGGGATGGTCTCGGCATGCCTGCGCCGATTGTCCTTCCAGACGCCCTCGTAAAGGCAGTTGTGGAAGTAAAAATATTCGAGCTGGCGGAATTCGGCGCGGGCGGCCGAAAACAGCTCCTCGACGCTTTTGATGTGGTCGTCCATCGAGCCGCCGACATCGAAGAACATCAAGAGCTTCACGGCGTTGCGCCGTTCGGAGCGCGTCTGCACATCGAGATAGCCGTGCTCGGCGGTGGCATGGATGGTGCCGGGCAGGTCGAACTCTTCCTCCGCACCCTCGCGCACCCAGCGACGCAGGCGCTTCAGCGCCACCTTGATGTTGCGGGTGCCGAGCTCGACGGCGTCGTCGAAATTTTTGAACTCGCGCTTGTCCCAGACTTTCACCGCACGGCGATTGCGGCTTTCATGCTGGCCGATGCGCACGCCTTCGGGATTGTAGCCATAGGCGCCGAAAGGCGAAGTGCCGCCGGTGCCGATCCATTTCGAGCCGCCCTGGTGGCGGCCTTTCTGCTCCTCCAGCCGCTGCTTCAGTGTCTCCATCAGCTTGTCGAAACCGCCGAGCGCCTCGATCAGTTTCTTCTCTTCCTCGGTCAGGTGCTTTTCGGCGAGCCGGCGCAGCCATTCCTCAGGAATGTTGGCGACACCGACGGCATCGGGGCCGGTGAGCGCCTCGATCCCCTTGAAGACATGCGCAAACACCTGGTCGAAGCGGTCGATATGGCGTTCGTCCTTCACAAGCGCGGCGCGGGCGAGGTAGTAAAAACCCTGGACGTCATAGTCGACCAGCCCGGCCTCCAGCCCTTCCAGCAGCGACAGATATTCCCTGAGCGAAACGGGAACCCGAGCGGCCTTTAGTTCGAGAAAGAAGGGGAGGAACATGGTTGGCCGTTATCTATGCCGAACGGTCACGGCGGAGTCGCCACGGGCACTGTCGATTTCGCCGGATTGCAGAAGATTTGCCACAGTACGTGGGTTGGGCATGGGCAAGTGCTTTGCGATGCGGGCTTCCGCCCATTCGCGCATAGCCGACACGGCATCGGCTATCGCTTCAGCCGGGTTTGCGCCGGCCCCGTGGCAGCCGGCGAGATCGGGCATCCGCACTCCCCAAACGCCGTCACTGCCATCCAGGATTCCGACATAGCGGATCATTCGGCTCCTTCCGCGTTATTTCGATCGCGCTCGCATCATAGCAGATCATACTCGATAAAACCTGTCCGCCGCGCGACATGGTCGTAGAGCTTGCGCGCTGTGGCGTTGGTTTCGTGGGTCATCCAATAGACGTTCTTGACGCCGATCTTGCCGGCTTCCTGCTTGACCGCTTCAATGAGGGCCGCACCGATGCCCTTGCCGCGCACATCAGGGTCGGCGAACAGGTCCTGCAGGTAGCAGTTGTTTTTCTCCGACCAGCCGGAGCGGTGATAGAGATAATGGGTCAGGCCGACCGCCTTGCCGTCGAGCGTGGCGATAAACCCCTTCGGTTCGAATTCACCTTCCGTGAACAGTCGTTTCCAGGTGATGTCGTAGACCTCGTCCGGCAGCTTGGTCTCGTAGAAGGTGAGGTAGGCAGTCCACAGCCGCCGCCAGTCGGCATGGTCGGCCAGCGCCAGCGGGCGGACGGTGATCTCGGTCATTTCGGTTCCTCCAAAGCCTTATCGGATTCCGGCGGAATCAGATCGGAAACACCATCGCCTAATCCACCGGCGAATTGTACTCGCGAAATGCGGTTGCCAGCATCTGCAGCGCGTCACGCGCGCGCGGCGCCAGATTGTGCGAATGCAGCACCACTTCGGAAGGGTCAAGCGATGGAAGACCAAGTTTGCGGCCAACCTCGATCAGGCCGGGCGGAGCGACGCAGTGAGCCAGCGCCGAAACGGCAAAGCCCGCCGATATCGCAATGTTGACGGCCGCGCCGCCGCCGCCGACGAAGGCCTCCTCCCAGGCGATGCCTGCTTTGTCCAGCGCCTCGACCGCCCGCACACGATCCGGACAGTTGCACACGGTGCTTAAGAGCGCGAGGCGCAACGGCGTTCCGCGCTGCCACTCGAAGGAAGGTGCGGCGAACCAGCCATAGTGGTTGCGCGACAAGGTCCGGCCAGGACGGCTGTCGCCTTCGCGGTGCACGATAACCGCGTCGAGCTCGCCGTGATCGAAAGCTTCCTTGAGCACCGTGCTGGTATCGATCCTCAAACTGAGCGTCAGCGATGGATCGTGCGCATGGAGCTGGGCAATCAGAATGGACAGCGCCGGACCGGCGGCATGATCGACAAAGCCGAGCGCAAGCCGGCACGGTGCTGACGCAAACTCCGCCATGGCGCGCTCGTGCGCGGCAAGGAAGTCGCGCGCGGCGGGGAGGAAGACGGCGCCTCGTGCCGACAGGCTGACGCGGCGCGGCGTTCTTTCGATCAATCGCGCGCCGAGCTTCTCCTCGAGGCGGCGCAGCTTGACGCTGATCGTCGCCTGCGTGCTGCCCAGCGCCGATGCCGCCTGGGTGAAGCTCTGCAGATCGGCCACCATCACAAAGGTTCGTACGGCGTCCACATCAAGACTGGTCATCGCAAGCACTCATGGGTCAATCATTCTGTTTTGTCATTTCTGATATAGCCAAGCATAGCCTTTTTTCATGATCAAGTCTCCTCTATCTCAAACTGGTCGCGGTTTGAAGAGCGCCTCATGCTCGGATGGAAAGAGATCGATATGCCAATTCAACGAAACACCATAGCGCTCACCGGCGTGTGCCTGGCGTCGCTCTTGTTCGGGCTCGAAATCTCCAGCGTGCCGGTGATCCTGCCGAAACTGGAAAGCGTGCTCGCCGCCAATTTCAGGGATTTGCAGTGGATCATGAATGCCTACACCATCGCCTGCACGACAGTGCTTATGGCGACGGGGACATTGGCCGACCGTTTCGGCCGCAAGAGCGTGATGGTGATCACCACCGTCGCCTTCGGCCTCGCCTCGCTGCTGTGCAGCCTGGCGCCGAGTGCGGCGCTGCTGATCGCCGCCCGCTTCCTGCAAGGTCTCGCCGGCGGCGCGATGCTGACCTGCAGCGTCGCCGTGCTGTCGCATCAGTTCCAGGATGGCCGCGAACGCGGCAAGGCTTTTGTTGCCTGGAGCGTCGTCTCAGGCATCGGGCTTGGTTTCGGTCCCGCCATTGGCGGCCTGATCGTGGCGCTGTCGAACTGGCAGTGGGTGTTCCTCATCCACGTGCCGCTGGCGCTCCTGGCGCTCGCCTTTATCGGCGCCGGTGTCACGCAATCGCGCGATCACAATGCCCAGAAGCTCGACTGGGCCGGCATGCTGACGCTGTCGGCTTCTGTGTTCGGCTTCTCCTATCTGATCACGCAGGGTGCGGATCTCGGGACCAGCGCCCGCATCGGCGTGATATCAGCCTCCGTGGCTGCGTTCATCGCTTTCCTTGTCGCCGAGAGGGTCAATCCCTATCCGATGTTCGATTTCGCCGTGTTCCGCATCCGCCAGTTTTCCGGCGCGATCATGGGCGCCATCGGCATGAATTTCAGCTACTGGCCTTTCATCATCTATCTGCCGATCTATTATTCCGGCGTTCTCGGCTACGACAGCACGACGACCGGCCTGCTATTGCTCGTCTACACGCTGCCGTTCATGGTGATGCCGCCGATCGCCGAGCGCATTCGCGCGCGCTATCAGGCACGAATTGCCATCCCGCTCGGTCTGCTGACGCTAGGGATCGGTTTCATCGCCATGTGGATCGGCTCCAGGCTCGAGGGCGCCACCTGGCTGACCATGCTGCCCGGCACGCTGATTGCCGGCATCGGCATCGGTCTCACCAATTCGCCGACCACCAATACCACGACCGGCGCGGTATCGCCGGATCGTGCCGGCATGGCGTCCGGCATCGACATCAGCGCACGCCTGATCACGCTCGCTATCAACATCGCGGTGCTCGGCCTGCTGCTGACGCAAGGTATCGTTTCCCACCTGCGGGCCACACTCGGCGCGGCTTTGGAGCCGGATGAGTTGCGGGCACTGGCGGAAAGGGTCGCCACCGGCAATCTGGAGGGCCTTGCGCAGGGGACGCCGAAGCTCGCAGCCCTCGACCCATCCGGCGCCATCGTGCATGCCGCGCTGGTCAATGGTTTCGGCTGGGTCATGCTCTATTGCGGGATCGGCGTTCTCGCCCTGTCGGTCATCGGCTTCGTCATCTTCGGGCCGAAGCGCGTCGCGCCGCAGGAGAGAGGGTTTGCTCCCGCGGAGTAAGCGGCCAAAGCCGCCCGTAGCTGTCAGCCAACCCTCGATCCTCACCCCTGCCGTCTGGCCATGAAGGCCAGGCGTTCAAACAGATGCACGTCCTGTTCGTTCTTGAGCAGTGCGCCGTGCAGCTTCGGCAGCGCGTTCCTGGGGTCGGCGCGCAGATCCTCGGGTGCGATGTCGTCGGCGACCAGCAGGCGGATCCAGTCGAGCGCCTCGGAGGTCGACGGCTTCTTCTTCAACCCCTGCACATCGCGGATCTCGTAGAACTGGGTCAGGGCAGCACGCACCAAATTCTGCTTTATGCCGGGATAGTGCACGTCGACGATTTTGTGCAGCGTGTCGACATCGGGAAAGCGGATGTAGTGGAAGAAGCACCGGCGCAGGAAGGCGTCGGGCAGTTCCTTCTCATTGTTGGAAGTGATGATGACGATGGGGCGCACAGCGGCGCGGATCGTTTCGCCGGTTTCGTAGACGAAGAACTCCATCCGGTCGAGTTCCTGCAGCAGGTCGTTGGGGAATTCGATATCGGCCTTGTCGATCTCGTCGATCAACAGCACGACCTTCTTACCGGCCGCGAAGGCGTGCCAGAGCTTGCCGCGCTTGATGTAGTTTTTGATGTCGTTGAACCTGGCATCGCCGAGCTGGCTGTCGCGCAGCCGCGAGACAGCATCATATTCATACAGTCCCTGCTGCGCACGGGTGGTCGACTTGACGTGCCATTCGATCAGGTCGAGGCCGAGCGCCGATGCCACCTGGCGGGCAAGCTCGGTCTTGCCGGTGCCCGGCTCGCCCTTGACCAGCAACGGCCGCTCCAGCGCGATCGCGGCGTTCACCGCCACCATCAGATCCTTGTCGGCGACATAGGCCGCCGTGCCTTCGAAACGCATACTTGCTCCTCGGTTGGTCAGCGCGAGCGTAAGGACGCTGCTTGACCTGTGCAAGGGCGAGCCGGCTGCAACCAAAGCGTGTGAGATCGAAATGGAAACATCGGCTCATGTCACTAGCGCTTGACCGACCAGCCGCCTATATTGGGCTTGGCGGTCTGCGCTTCCCGGCAGGAGAACATTTTCCCCGGGGCCTTAACGATCCTTAGGGAGCTGTCCCTGGGAAGACCCGTGGGTTTTCTCATACGGCGCCCACCTACTTTGTAGGTTCCCGGGATCGCTCTCTCCACCGGTTGTGTGGATCGTCACTTACCTCTATCCGCCCAGTTTGGCGGATGATGTGGTAGAAAACGTCGCTCATGAAACGTCACCCAGATCCGACCTTTTCTATCGTCCGCGCATGACATCTCCCAAAGACCTGAAAAAGCAGTTGCGCCTCGAGGCACTCGGCCGTCGCGATGCGCTCGATCCGCTGTGGCGGGTGGAGATCGCGCTTGAAATGGCCGAGACGGCGCGCGACCACCTCGCCATCGAGCCGGGTCAGATCGTTTCAGCTTTCTGGCCGATGCGATCGGAAGTCGACGTCAGGCCGCTGATGTTCGCCTTGCGCGAGAACGGGGCCAGGCTTTGCCTGCCGGCCATCCTCGACAAGACCACCATCGTCTTTCGCGAACTGGTGCGCGGCGCGCCGATGGTCGAGATGGGTTTTGGCACGGTCGGTCCGCATGCGGAGGCCGAGGTTCTCGATCCCGCGGTGATGCTGGTGCCGCTCGCGGCCTTCGACAGCCGCGGTCATCGCATCGGGTATGGCGCCGGCTATTACGATCGCGCCATCGCCAGGCTGATCGACAAGGGCCAGCCGCCACGACTGATCGGCATCGCTTTCGATTGCCAGGAGGTGGGTCTGGTGCCGGATGAGGCGCACGACGTCATCATCCCGGAAATACTGACCGAGAGCGGTTTGCGCCGCTTCGACATCGCTTAAAAGACCGCGATCCCGCTTAACGCGTTTCCAAGACGTGCCGGATAGTATTCCGGCAACACAGTCCGAGCCGATGGCGGCCATCATGTTTGTCTTCGCACGCTTCCTGCTGATGCCGTTCGTCCTCATCGCGGTAACGCTGTTCGCGATGGCATTGCACATTTCCGGAACGGCCCTGCACCACCAGTTCGCCTGGCATCAGACGGTTGCCACAGTGACGGATGTCAGTTCCTACAGCGAAGCCCAGGGTAATGGCCTCACCGCGAAAGGCATCAACGTCGCTGTCACCTATGTCGCGAACGATGCACCGATGACGTGGTCCGGCAAGGGAAAGGACATCGGCCTCTACACGGCGTCCAAAGGCGACGCGGTGAAGTTGTATTACAACCCTGCCAATCCATCGATCCTCGATACCGCGGCGATGAAGGGCTGGCGCGGCGGGCTGTTGCTCCTGGCCGCTACTGGTGGGTTCACTGTTTTTTACGTGTGGTTCTTCTGGCTGCGCGGACGCACCGCACCGCCGGCGTCACCGATGATGCCTTCGGCAGTTCGCGTTGCGGGCGCGAGCGCCAAGCCGCCTCAACAGCAGCGTGGTACTTTCGGCCGGCGTTAGCGCCAATCGCCCGGGTAGCGCTTGCCTAGCGTCCGTGCCTCTGGATAGAAGTGGGCATGAGACTTCTCTTCCTCGGCGACATGGTGGGCAAATCGGGACGTACGGCGGTGTGGGAACAACTGCCCGGCCTGATCTCGGATTTCAAACTCGACTTCGTCATCGTCAATGGCGAGAACGCCGCCGGCGGCTTCGGCATCACCGAAGACATTTTTCGCGACACCATCGCCGCCGGTGCGGATGTCGTCACCACCGGCAACCATGTCTGGGATCAGCGCGACGCACTGGTCTTCGCGCCGCGCGAGGAGCGCTTCTTGCGCCCGTCCAACTTCCCCAAGGGCACGCCGGGGCGCGGTTCCGGCGTCTATATCGCCAAAAACGGCGCGCGCGTGCTGGTCGCCAACATCATGGGCCGGGTGTTCATGCATCCCGAGCTCGACGATCCGTTCCAGGCCGGCGAGCGCGAGCTGGCCGCCTGTCCGCTGGGCGAGCAGGCCGATGCCGTGGTCATCGACTTCCATGCCGAAGCGACCTCGGAGAAAATGTGCTTCGCGCATTTCGTCGACGGCCGCGCCAGCCTCGTCATCGGCACCCATACGCACCAGCCGACGGCCGACCACCAGATCCTCAATGGCGGCACCGGCTACATGTCCGATGCCGGCATGTGCGGCGACTATGATTCCTCGCTCGGCATGGACAAGGAAGAGCCGCTCAACCGGTTCCTGTCGAAAGTGCCGAAAGGCCGCTTCGAGGCGGCGACCGGACCGGCGACATTGTGCGGCGTCGGCGTCACTATTTCCGACCGCACCGGCCTGACCGAGAAGATCGCGCCTTTTCGTCGCGGGCCGCGGCTCGAAGAAACCGCGCCATCCTTCTGGTCTTGACATTGATATAGTCGAGTAAAGTACCTAACTGGCGACGAAACTGCTCTAGATCGTTAAAGAGGGGACGACCTCCATGCAGCTGATCGAGTTCTTTGCGCCGCATTTTCAATTTGTTTCCGATCCAACCGCGTGGGTCGCGTTGCTGACGCTGATCGTCCTCGAGGTCGTGCTCGGCATCGACAATCTGATCTTCATCTCGATCCTGACCAACAAATTGCCTGAGGCGCAGCGCGCCCGCGCCCGCCGTCTCGGCATCTCGGCGGCGCTGATCATGCGGCTGGTGCTGCTCGCAACCATCTCCATCATCGTGCAGCTGACGACGCCGGTGTTCACAGCGTTCGGCCATGGCTTTTCCTGGCGCGACCTGATCCTGATTGCCGGCGGCCTGTTCCTGGTCTGGAAGGCGACCAAGGAAATCCACCACACCGTCGATCCCGACGACCACAAGGATACGATGATGGGCGAGACGCTGCAGATCTCGCTTGCCGGCGCCATCTTCCAGATCCTGCTGCTCGATCTCGTCTTTTCGATCGATTCGATCATCACCGCCGTCGGCATGACCGACGAGATTGCCATAATGTACATCGCCGTGATCGTGGCGGTGAGCGTGATGATGCTGGCGGCCGGGCCGCTGGCCAATTTCATCGCCAAGAACCCGAGCATCGTCATGCTGGCGCTGGGCTTCCTGCTGATGATCGGCATGACGCTGATCGCCGACGGAATGGGCTATCATGTGCCGAAGGGCTACATCTACGCCGCCATGGGTTTTTCCGCCCTGGTCGAGGGCCTGAACATGCTGGCGCGGCGGCGCAAGAAATCCGGCGGCGGGCATTGAGGCTGGCGCCGCAGGGGCGGCCCTAGCGCCCCGGCACGCCGTTTGGGTAGCGGTCGCCGATCAGGCCAAGCGACAGGCCCTGTTCCAGCCATGCCTTTGCGCCGGCAAGAACTAGTGCGAAGCCGTCGGTCGAGCCGATCGCTTGCTTGACCTGCTCGTAGGCGGTGCCGGCGAAGCCGAAATTGCTGACCTCAAGAAAGGTCGCACCGTCAGGCGTTTCGGCGCCGGGCATCTCCGTGAATGTCCAGACCACAGTGGTCGGCGGATCGCTCCATTGCATGACGATCTTCTTGTTCTCGACGATCTCGCTGACATTGACCATCGCCGAGGCGCCGTACATGCGCCACTCCCAGCGAACCTCTTTGCCGCCATCCAGCCGGCCGCTGCTGTGGGTAAACCAGAATTTCGTGGTGATGGCCGGGTTGACGATCGCCTCGAAGACCTCGGCGACCGGCCGCCTGATCAGCATGCCGGCTTCGGCAGTCGGCGTTTTGTGAATTTCCATCGATGCTCCTTCTTTGTCCGGTTTGCGCTCACCAGGCGTCAGGCTCGCGCACCATGTGAACGATGCTGGCCGGGTTGGCGATCCAGAAGCCGCGAAAGCCTTTGCCCAGGGGCTCGACCGCGTCGCAATGGACGACGCCGGCCTTGGCGAGATGATCCGCAATGGCTGCAGAATTGTCGGTGAAAAGCTCAAGCCAGACTTCGGCCTGGCTCAGCATCGGCGCCTCGTCGATCCACAGACGGTTTGGGCCAAGCTCGAAGCCGATGGCCGGCGTCTTGGCGGTGAATGGCTTCAAGCCGACGACATCACGATAGAAGGCGATCGTCGCCTCGATTGATGCGGGGGCACTTTCATGGCGATGTTGATGCCACCGGTGATCTTCGCGGTCATTGCGGGCTCCGTTGCGCGGTTCATCTGTTTGTCTCGTTGGCCGGCTCGCCCCTCATCTCGCCGCGGTAGTAGCCGTCGCGCAGGTTGATGCCGTATTCGACATAGGCCTTCATGCAAGCCAGCATCTGCGACCAGCCCTCGCAATTGAGGTAGGATTTCTGCAGGCCGACCACGCCTTCCGGCCAGCCGGATTCAGCAATGGTCACAAGGGTGCCGCCATCGTCCAGCGGCTCGAAGTTCATCTCGATGCGTGTCTTGTAGGCCGGCCTGTCGTCGGCATCTGTGGCATCCCAGCGCAACACGATGCGGCTGTCCTTGACCACTTCATCGACCTCGACCGGCACTTTTCCCCACCAGACGACACCGATGCCGGCTTCCAGCGGGGCGCTGGCGCCGCCAATGGTGGTGAAATAGCCGCTGAGCTTCTCCGGATTGACGACTGCGTCGAAGACTTCTGCGACCGGTTTGCCGATGCGCCCGGAAACTCTGAATCCAAGAGACATATCCACAGCTCCTTCCTTGATTGGCTCGACGATATGTTATAGAAACATAACATGTCAAGCCAAACCCCAGACGATCACGTTTTCAAGGCGTTGGCGCATCCGCGCCGTCGCGAATTGCTGGATCAGCTGAAGGATGCGCCGCAGACGACCGGCATGTTGTGCGAGGCGTTTCCCGACATCGATCGCTGCACCGTCATGCTGCATCTCAAGGTGCTGGAAGAAGCCGAACTGGTGGTGGCAAAGCGCCAAGGGCGAGAGCGCTGGAACCATCTCAACGCGCTGCCGATCAAGCACATCCACGACCGCTGGATCAGCCAGTATGCCGGCCATGCGCTCAGCATTATCGACCGGCTGAAGTCCGATCTGGAGGGCTGAACCGGCGCGGCTGGACGAATTGAGCCGATTTATCTATAAGCCGGCCATTCCGACAGAGAACGCCGTGCATCCATCGCGTTGCACCTTGGACGGCTCTGAAAATTTGAATTCGAGTACCCGGGAGGACGAGGTGAGACCACCTCGCTTCGGGATGCTCTAGCCGAAGACGACAGGGGTGCCATGGCCGGCCATTCACAGTTCAAGAACATCATGCACCGCAAGGGCCGGCAGGACGCGGTGCGGTCGAAAATGTTTTCCAAGCTGGCGCGCGAAATCACCGTCGCCGCCAAGAGCGGGACGCCCGACCCGTCGATGAACCCGCGTTTGCGCCTGGCCATTCAGAACGCCAAGGCGGTGTCGATGCCGAAGGACAACATCCAGCGCGCCATCAACAAGGCATCGATGGGCGATGCCGAGAATTACGAAGCGGTGCGCTATGAAGGCTATGGGCCAGGCGGCGTGGCGCTGATCGTCGAGGCGCTGACCGACAACCGCAACCGCTCGGCCTCGAACGTGCGCGCCGCCTTCACCAAAGCCGGGGGTGCGCTTGGTGAAACCGGCTCGGTGTCGTTCATGTGGAACCGCGCCGGCGAGATTTACTATCCGGCCTCCGCCGGCAGCGCCGACAAGGTGATGGACGCGGCGATCGAGGCCGGCGCCGATGACGTCGAGTCCGACGAGGAAGGCCACACCATCTACTGTGCGTTCGAGAGTATGGGCGAAGTGTCTAAGGCGCTGGAAGCCTCGCTTGGCGAGGCCGAATCGGTGAAGCCGATCTGGCAGCCGCAGAACAATGTCCCGGTCGACGAAGAGCGGGCGCAATCGCTGATGAAACTGGTGGCAACGCTCGAGGACGATGACGACGTGCAGAGCGTCTACGCCAATTTCGAGGTCGACGACGAGACCATGGCCAAGCTCAGCGCGGCGTAGGTCCGTGCAATACAGTCGGATGCGAATATTGCTGTATGACGGCGGCCTGCCTATAGATTAGTCAGTTATCAGGGGGGGCCGATGACCGACTATAAAGAGGCAAGTTTTGCCGATGCGGTGGCCTGGCCTCGCCGGCCCGGCATATGGCGACGGTTTCTCGCTGCACTCATCGACTACCTTGTAATCCTGATCGCCCTCTATTTGCTCGTAGGGGCTCTATTTCTGCTGACCAACGGTGGCGTAAAAGGCAGCTTTTGGCTGAACTGGAAACTATGCCAGGAGGGTACGGTTCACGGTGCCCCGACACTTGCCCGTTATGACTGGCAGGTGTGTAGAACATCAGTACTCGGTTTGCCGGTCGCCATATGGAGCGTGGGTACGGCGCCGGGCTCAAAGCCTGGAGAAACCTCCTCAATCTCGATCGATCTGGATTCGCAAGGAAATTTCAGGCCTGCAGCATTGGACCTGGGTTTCCTCGAGCTGATCGCTCTGGCGTCTTATCTCCTCATTATGGAGTTGAAGTCCGGCCAATCAATCGGCAAGCGGCTCACGGAGCTCATTGTGCATGATGAGGACGACAGACATAGGGTCGGCCTGCCGGCGAGAAAGGCTGTTCGGCGGCAACTTTTCAAGTTTCTCGGCGCATTACCGATCGTCCTGACGGGAAGCTGGTATGCTTTTCAGGCTTGGGGCACCGCTCCCGGTGGCGTGCAGGATTACTCCAGCCTGGAAATAGTGGTTGCATCCGCCGCTCTCGTTTTGGTGCTGATCTGGCCGGTCTGGATCGCGATATCCATAGCTCTGGGCGACGACCCGATACACGATCGATTTGCAAAGACCACGGTGCGTATACAGGAGACCCAGACATGAGTGTGCCGGAGAGGCCACGCGTGGTCATCATCTATTGCACGCAGTGCCAGTGGCTGTTGCGGGCCGGCTGGATGGCGCAGGAACTGCTCTCCACCTTCGGCACGGATCTTGGTGAAGTGACGCTGGTGCCGGGCACAGGCGGCATCTTCACCGTTTCCTGCAACGATGTGCTGGTCTGGGACCGCAAGCGCGACGGCGGCTTTCCAGATGCAGCCAAGCTCAAGCAGCTGGTGCGCGACGTCATCGATCCAGACCGCGATCTAGGCCATTCCGACCGCAAGACCTAATCTGCGTCGAGATTCAGGTGAGGCCGGCCTGCAAATGACGGCTTCCTGCGCTTCCGGTGCACACGTACTTGAGTACGCTCCGCTCCGGTTCTCGGAAGCCACCATTTTCGACTCGACCTGACCTGAATCTCAACACAGCTTACCTTGCTTGACGACTTTCAGAGCAATGCGAAGATGAAGCAGGCCATCGACACGATGGCGGTGATGGTGCGGACGTGGTTCCACATCACCCATTGATTCAGATGGTTAGCCCACACGGCTGCGCCATTGGCGCTGGCCGGGTCGACGGCGGCGAGCGCATCGTTGAGCGGCACATTGAAGACCATGGTCACGATCGGGTTGCCGATCAAATAGATCACGGCGCCGGCAAGCAGCCAGTATAAGCCGGACTGGCTCCACCCCATGAGAACGGCGGCGATAAGCACCAGACAGAGCAGGCCGGTGCCGAACAGCGCCGTCATGAAGGTGGGCGTGATCACCGTGATGTTGATCGAATTCATCGCTGCGATGCCTTGGGGGACCGGCAGCCGGGCAAGCGCCGACATGATAAAGTTGGAAAAGGCGAAGAACACGCCGCCGACGACGCCCGAGCCGATGGCGGCGATGATGGTGAGGGTGGGAAGAAGCTTGATCATCTCAGTTGCTCCAGATGCCGGTTGCAGCGGTTTCATTTGCGTAGGCGGAAAAGTCTTTCGGCGCGCGGCCGAGCACACGCTGGACGCCGTCGGTCAGCGTCTCGTTGCGGCCGTCAAGCACTTCGGTGAACAGCTCGTTGAGCAGCCAGGCGATTTCGGGCGGCAGTTCGTATGCCGCCGTCGCGGCGGTGAATTCGTCATGCGAGATCTTGATATAGCGGATGTCGCGGCCGGTCGCCTTGGCGATCTCAGCAACCGCGTCGGCGAAGCTTAGCAGCCGCGGCCCGGTCAACTCATAGAGCTGGCCGACATGACCCGGTTCGGTCAGCGCAACGAAGGCAGCATCGGCGATGTCGTCGACATCGACGAAGGGCTCGCCAACAGGGCCGACAGGCAAAGCCACTTCGCCTTGCCGCAAGGACTCGACGAGAAAACCTTCGCTGAAATTCTGCGAAAACCAAGCGCAACGCAGGATCGTCCAGTCAGCGCCCGAGGCTTTGACCATCTCTTCGGCGCGCTGGGCTTCGGTCTCGCCGCGGCCGGAGAGCAGCACCATGCGGGTGACGCCATTTGCTACCGCAAGCCTGGCGAAGGCGCCGACGGTCTCGGCGGCGCCCGGCACGGCGATGTCGGGATAGTAACTGATGTAGACGGCGCCCACGCCCTGCATCGCAGGCTCCCAGGTCGCCGGAACCTCCCAGTCGAAGCGGGGGCTGCCGGAACGCGAGCCGATGCGCACGGGAATGCCCTGTGAGGTCAGCCGCTCGGCGAGGCGACGGCCGGTCTTGCCAGTGCCACCGAGGATCAGGACTGGTTTGGTGTTAGTCATTGGGGTTTTCCTTTGTTTGCAAATGTGAGTAATCCTCACATTTGCAAAACGTGATAAACCCTCGTATTTTGGGAGTCAAGCCGTTTGTTGGCAGATTTTGTCGAGACCGGAGGCCGTCATGGAAGACACAGCAACGCCCGCATCTGCCCAGGAGCAGGTCGCATCGCCGCGACGGGCGCCCACCCAGCAGCGCAGCCGCGAGCGGGTCGAGCGCATGCTGGCCGCAGCCTCGGCGCTGATTGCCGAGCAAGGCAGCGACGCCATGCGCATGGGCGAGGTGGCGGAGCGGGCCGCGGTGTCGATCGGCTCGCTCTACCAGTTCTTTCCCGACAAGCGGGCGATCGTCTGGGCGCTGGCCGAGCGCTATACCGCCGAAAGCCAGGCCTGCATCTCCTCGGCGCTCAAGGATGTCGTCGACGCCGAGGGCCTGCGGCAGGCGTTTTCGGAGCTGGTCGATATCTACTACCAGCTGTTCCTGGCCGAGCCGGTGATGCGCGACATCTGGTCGGGCACGCAGGCCGACAAGGCGCTGCGCCAGCTCGAACTTGCCGACAGCCGGGCGAATGCCGAATTCCTGACCACGGTGCTGAAGCGGCTGCATCCCGGCGCCGATCCGGTGGCGCTGGAGACGACGGCCTTCCTCGTCTGGCAGATGGGCGAGGCTGCCGTGCGGCTGGCGATCTCGGTCGACCGGCAGGAGGGCGACAGGCTGGTCGCCGCCTACAAGCGCATGGCGCTGCGGGAATTGGTGGACGGGTAGGCTCGCACCACCCTGGGAAGGGTCGCTTCGAAGCAGCAGGGTGGAGGCGTCGGACCACCCGACCCTTGGGCCGACCTCCCCACAAGCGGGAGGTATCGGCGCGTTAGCTTGAAGCGACTGACTTTGGCGGCAACAAAAAACCCGCCACAAAGGCGGGTTCTTGATTCAGCGATACAGGTAAACTTTAGAGGCCGAAGCCTTCGAAGCGCTTCTTGAACTTCGACAGGCGGCCGCCGCGGTCGAGCAGGGTCTGCTGGCCGCCGGTCCAGGCCGGGTGCGTGGTCGGGTCGATATCGAGGTTCATCGTATCGCCTTCCTTGCCCCAGGTCGAACGGGTCGAGTATTCGGTGCCATCGGTCATGACGACCTTGATGGTGTGGTAGTCGGGATGGATATCGGCCTTCATTGTCGTGCTTCCTGGCTTGCGGCGCTACAGACGGGCCCGCGGCCTGCGTCGATGCGCCCCTTTTTAAAACTCGAAGCCGCAGCTATTGAAAAGCCACGGCTTCTAAAACGGTCGGCGAGCCTATACATCAGCCGGAATTGAATCACAAGGCCACGGCAGGCGCATATTGAACGCGCCCACCTGGAGCGGCCAGAGGAAACGGTCATGGCGGACATCAGCGGCGAGCAAGACGGGCGCAGGCGCTCGCTCGGGCCGCTCAGGCGCCTATATCCCTACATATTCCGCTACCGCAAACTGGTCATAGGCGCCCTCATTTCGCTCGCCATCGCCGCGGCGACGACGCTGGCGCTGCCGCTGGCCGTGCGGCGCATGATCGATCACGGTTTCAGTGCTTCCGGCACCGTCTTCATCGCCGAGTATTTCGCCGCTTTGGTGGCGATGGCAGCCATTCTGGCGGCAGCGTCGGCCGGACGCTACTACTTCGTCATCACGCTCGGCGAGCGGGTCGTTGCCGACATCCGCAGCGACGTGTTTTCGCATGTCACGACGCTTTCGCCGTCCTTCTTCGACACCGCGCAATCGGGCGAGATCGTCTCGCGGCTTGCCGCCGACACCACGCAGGTGAAATCCGCGGTCGGCGCCACCGCCTCCGTGGCGTTGCGCAACGTCATCCTCGGCCTTGGCGCGGTGGCGATGATGGTCGTCACCAGCCCGAAACTGTCGGGCCTGGTGATCGCGGCCATTCCGCTCATCGTGCTGCCGCTGGTCGCGTTCGGCCGTTCGGTGAGGCGCCGGTCACGGCAGGCGCAGGATACGCTGGCGCAAGCGACCGCCTATGCCAGCGAGCAGATCGGCGCGGTGCGCACGCTGCAGGCGTTCACCAACGAGACGCTGGTCACCGGGCGGTTCTCGGCCGCGGTGGAAGCCGCCTTCCAAGCGGCGCGCTCGTCGATCTTCTCCCGATCGCTGCTCACCTTCTTTGCCATCTTCATGATCTTTTCCTCGGTCGTGGCGGTGTTGTGGTTCGGCTCGCGTGACGTGCTTGCCGGCACGATGTCGCCCGGTACGCTCGGCCAGTTCCTGCTTTACTCCGTGTTTGCCGCAGGCGCGCTGGGCGCACTGTCGGAAGTCTGGGGCGAGCTTGCCCAGGCGGCGGGTGCGGCCGAAAGGCTGACCGAGATACTCGACGAGACGCCGGCGATTCAACCGCCGGCCAATCCGCTGCCGCTGCCCGCCAAGGCGACAGGCGCGATCAGTTTCGACGACGTCTCCTTCTCCTACCCGGCAAGGCCGGACCGTGCCGCCGTCCACGGCTTGAGTTTTCAGGTCAAGCCCGGCGAGACGGTGGCGATCGTCGGCCCGTCGGGCGCCGGAAAGAGCACCGTCTTTTCGCTGATCCTGCGCTTCTACGATCCAGAAACCGGCCGCATCGCCATTGACGGCGTCGACGTGCGCGAAGCCGATCCGGCTGAAGTGCGGGAGCGCATTGCGATCGTGCCGCAGGATGTCACCATCTTTGCGGCAAGCGCGCGCGACAATATCGGCTTTGGCCGGCCGGGCGCGACGAATGCCGAGATCGAGGCCGCCGCCAGGGACGCGCTGGCCGACGAGTTCATCCTCAGGCTCGACAAGGGCTACGACAGCCAGGTCGGCGAGCGCGGTGTGACCTTGTCCGGCGGCCAGCGCCAGCGCGTGGCGATCGCCCGCGCCATCCTGCGCGACGCGCCGATCCTGCTGCTCGACGAGGCCACGTCGGCGCTCGACGCCGAAAGCGAAACGCTGGTGCAGACGGCGCTGGAACGGCTGATGCAGGGCCGCACCACCATCGTCATCGCCCACCGGCTGGCGACCGTGCTGAAGGCCGACCGCATCCTGGTCATGGATGGCGGCCGCATCGTCGAGGAAGGCACGCACCAGAGCCTGGTCGCCAAGGGCGGAATCTATGCAAGGCTGGCCAAGCTGCAGTTCGAAACCGGAGCAAGCGCCTTCAGGGGTGCCGCGGAGTAGCAACCCGCAATCAGGCGGGACCATACCGCTTGCGGAGATGCTCGGTGAAATGCGCGGCATTCAGTTTCTCGCCCGTGGCGCGCTCAAGCAGTTCGGGCGTCGACCAGCGCGATCCCTGCGACCAGATATTGTCGCGGCGCCAGTCATTGATGGCGGCGAAATTGCCCCTGGCGAGATCGCTGTCGGCTGAAGGATGGTCGCGCGTCAGCGCAGCCCATTGCTGCGCCGCCATCATGGCGCCCAGCGTATAGGACGGGAAATAGCCGAAGGCGGCGCCTGGCCAATGCACGTCCTGCATCGGTCCGTCGGCTGGGTTGTCGATGGTCGAAAGGCCAAGATACTCCCGCATCTTGGCGTCCCACGCTTCGGGCAGGTCGGCCGCCTGCAGCCGCCCCGAGACCAGCTCCTGCTCCAACTCGTAGCGCAGGATGACATGCAGCGGGTAGGTGACCTCGTCGGCGTCGACGCGGATCAGGCCGCGCTCGACCCGGTGCACATGCGGCAGGATGTCGTCGAGCGACCAGG
This sequence comes from Mesorhizobium sp. M0514, assembly GCF_040321145.1. Classification (NCBI taxonomy): domain Bacteria; kingdom Pseudomonadati; phylum Pseudomonadota; class Alphaproteobacteria; order Hyphomicrobiales; family Phyllobacteriaceae; genus Mesorhizobium; species Mesorhizobium sp. M0514. The sequence goes on along the minus strand of NZ_JAMYQZ010000024.1, from coordinate 25,507 downwards.
CCTCGCCGAGATGCTTTTCCACCACCGGCAGCGCCCAGCGCCAGAATTCGGGGTTGCGGCCGATCTGCTTCTCGACGAACAGGCTCTGGCTTTCATGCACCGCCATGCCGCGCGCCTTGCCCAGCGGCCAGTGCGCCCAGGCCTTCGGCAGGTTCTGCTCGTAGAGCGCGTGGCCGGTCTCGTGCAGCACGCCCATCAAAGCCGACAGGAAATCGGACGTTTTGTAGCGGGTGGTGATGCGCACGTCGCTCGGCACGCCGCCGCAGAAGGGATGGTGCGATACTGACAGAGAACCATGGGTGAGGTCGAAGCCGACCGAAGCCATCATGGCGAGACCAAGCTCGCGCTGTTTGTCGATCGCATAGCTGCCGGAGAGCGGCTTCAGCGGGCGCTTGGCCAGTCGCGCTTCCTGTACGGCCAGCGCTTCCGGCACGAAGCCCTTCAGGAATGTCTTCAGCTCGGTGAAGACCGGCGTGATGTCGGCGGCGCGGTTGCCAGGATCGTATTGCTCCATCAGTGCGTCGTAGGGATCGAGGCCGAGCGCGTCGGCGCGCAGGGCGGCTTCCTCGCGCACCAGCGCGATGACACCTTCGAGCGCCGGCAGGAATCCGGCCCAGTCATTCTTGCCGCGCAGGTCGCGCCAGAGCTGCTCGGAGCGCATACGCGCCACCGTCTGGCGCTCGACGAATTCGACCGGCAGGCAGGTCAGGTTGGTGTATTGGCGACGCAGTTCGCGGACCGCCGCCTGCTGCTCCTCGTTCAGCGCCTCCTGTTCGGCGGCGGCGAGCCAGTCGGCGATCTCCGGCGCCGTTGCCCTGATATGCAGCATCCCGGCCAGGGACGACATGGCTTCGGCGCGCTTCTCGCCGCCGCCGACGGCCATGTGGGTCGCCTCGTCGGCGCCGAGGATAGCGAGCGCATGTTCCAGCGCTTCGAGCTTGTGGCCGAGATCATCGAGCTTCTGAAAAGACATGACAGGTTCCGCGTTTTGGACCGCGGGAAAAGATACCAACGCGCCAGGATTGGCAACCCTCAAAGGTGGCTATGCAGCTTGCGCCGGTGAGCTGGTGCGTGGAATGCTGGCTGACGGTGGAACACCGCCATGGAGGGGAGACTAAGATGATCGGCAATATCCTGGTCGGGCTGGTGGCCCTGATCCACCTCTTTATCGTCTATCTGGAGATGGTGGCGTGGGACACACCGCGCGGGCACAGGGCGTTCAACCTCAAGCCGGACTTCGCCAGCGCATCGAAGGTGCTCGCCGCCAATCAGGGGCTCTACAACGGCTTCCTTGCCGCCGGGCTGATCTGGGGCCTCTATCTCGGCGCGGCGGGATTCCAGATCAAGGTGTTCTTCCTGCTTTGCATCGCCGTCGCCGGCCTCTATGGCGCGGCGACTGCCAGCCGGAAGATCCTCTATATTCAGACCGTGCCGGCGGTGCTGGCCCTCGCTGCGCTGTGGCTGGGCTGGTGACAAAAAAGACGCCCTCGGAGCCAGATCCGGGGGCGTCAGACAGTCCCTTCCTCATTCCTGGAGATATCAGAGCGGATCTCAGCCGTTCGGATAATTCCCGCCGTCGGAGCCATCACCGATCATGAAGCCGCTGCCGGTGTCGGACATCAGCCTCTGATCGACATTGTCGAGGCGGCGCAGCAGATCGTGATATTGCGCGGCCGGGATCCGGCCATGGTCCGAAGCGGCGACCCGTTCGGCGGCCTGGCCGATATGCGCCGCACGCAGATGCAGCCACTGCGCTTCCGAGGTCGAGATGCCCTTGGTTTCGCGCGCATCCGCGATGCCCTGTTCGACGCCCCGCACCTGCTCGATCAGGCCGGTCACACGCGGACCGGTCATGTCGGTCGGGTCGCTGGCGTCGAGGGCGCCCTTGTGATGTCCGGCGGCATAGGCGCCGGCGAGTGGAACAGTGATCAGAAGTGTCGTGAGGGTTGCGGTCCTGAGAGTCTTCAAAGAGCGCATGATGTGCGTCTCCTCCTGCTATGGAAGGGGCAAGCGCTTTCGCTCCGCCTTCCGGAAGCGGGCCGTCCGGTTCCGTCGCGTCGCGATGGGAGGCATCGCCGGCGGTTCTCGGCCCTGCGCGTCAAAGTAGGAGCCCGGAAACGCGAAGTGTAATTAAAGAAAGATAATGTTTTCAGGCCTTGCCGACCTGGCGTTGCGCCCTAGAGTTGAGCCGGCAAACAATTTCGCGTGACTGAAAATCACCGTTCGGTGAGCTTCAGTTCAATGCGTCGGTTCTTGTTGCGGGCGTCTTCGGTGTCAGCGGGGTCGAGCGGCTGGAATTCGCCGAAGCCGGCCGCAACCAGCCGGTTGGCGGGCACGCCGTTCTCGATCAGGAACTTGACCACCGAGGTCGAACGCGCCGTCGACAATTCCCAATTGTCGCGATAGCGGCCGGCGCCGGACAGCGGCTTGTTGTCGGTGTGGCCGTCGACGCGCAGCACCCAGTTGATCTCGGGCGGGATTTCCTTTTGCAACTCGATGATGGCATCGGCGAGCTTCTTCATCTCGACCTTGCCGGCATCGTTGATCACTTCCGACCCGGTCGGGAACAGAACTTCCGACTGGAAGACGAAGCGGTCGCCGACGATGCGGATGTTCTCGCGGTCGGCGAGGATTTCGCGCAGGCGGCCGAAGAAGTCGGAGCGATAGCGGTTCAGCTCCTGCACGCGCTGCGCCAGCGCGACGTTGAGCCGACGGCCGAGATCGGCGATCTTGGTGTTGGAATCGCGGTCGCGCGTTTCGGACACATTGAGGGCGTCCTCGAGCGCGCCGATCTGCTTGCGCAGTGCTGCGATCTGCTGGTTCAGGATCTCGACCTGGCTCAGCGCCTGCTGGCTGATCTGGCGCTGGCTGTCGAGTTCGCCGCCGAGTTCCGCGGCGCGCTGGGTGGCGGCGTCGCCGGCGCCGGCACCTTGCGCCAGCAGCTGCTCGAGCCGGCTCTTCTCAGCTTCGGCGGCCGACAGCGACGCCTGCAGATTGGCCAGCGAATCGTCCTTGTCCTGCGCGCTCGAGCGCTCCAGCGCCAGCAACTGCGTCAGTTCGTTGATCTGCGAGTTGAGGCGCGTGAGCGCCGTATCCTTGCCGGAGAGTTCGCGTCCGAGCAGGAACTGCGCCAGCACGAAAACGGTGAGCAGGAACATGATGGCGAGCAGCAGCGTCGACAGCGCGTCGACGAAGCCCGGCCAATAGTCGATCCGGCGATCGGTGCGCCGGCCCCTGGCGAGAGCCATGCTAGTGGACCCCGGGTTTCTTCAGCGCGTCGGCGATCTTTTCCAGCGTGTTGCGCATCGCCTTCTGCTCGTCCGACTGGGCCTCGACCCAGTCGCGCATGATCTGCTGCTCGGAGCGCATGTTCTTGACCAGGCCGGAAATGCCGTCGGCGAGATTGGCCATGGCGGTGGCGACGCGCGGATTGGAGCCGCCGCCGCTTTCCTGCATGCTGCGCAGCCGTTCCGACAGGACCCGGATCTCGTCGGAGGATTCAGTCTTGGCCGGGTCGGCGACGGCGATGTCGGAGGAGAGATCGGTGACCGAGGACAGCCAGTTTTCAAGCTCGGTATAGAAGCGGGTCTGCGCGCGGCCGGCCTGCAGGTCGAGGAAGCCTAGCACCAGCGACCCGGAAAGGCCGAACAGCGAGGACGAAAAGGCCGTACCCATGCCGGCCAGCGGCGCCGACAGCCCCTGCTTCAGCGAATCGAGCACGGCGGCGGCGTCGCCGGTGCCGGGATCGAGCGATTCGATGGTTTCGCGGATCGAGCCGATGGTGTTGAGCAGGCCCCAGAAGGTGCCGAGCAGACCGAGGAACACCAGCAACCCGACGAGATAGCGCGAGGTGTCGCGGCTTTCGTCGAGGCGGGTGGCGATCGAATCCAGCATGGTGCGCATCGAAGACGTCGAGAAGGCGACCGTCGAGGAGCGGCCGATCATCGCCTTCATCGGCGCCAGCAGCACCGGCTCGGTGGTTTCGGAACCGGCGCGGAAGGAATTGACCCAGCGCACTTCGCGAAACAGTCGTCCGACCTGGGCGAAGGCAAGCAGGATGCCGACCACAAGGACGCCGACGATCAGGCCGTTGAGGCCGGGATTGCTCCCGAAAGCGGTCGAGATCTGGCGGGTGAGGATGGCGGCGATGAAGGCGACGATGACCAGGAAGATGACCATGGTCAGGAGGAAGACCTGCGGGCTCGACAGTTTGTGCGGATCGTACATCAGGACATCAGAACGCCTGCCCACGCCGAAGAATCTGAGAAAAGCCATCCGTGCCCCGTTTCCGATGCTCTATTTGCCTTGACGCAATTCCGAACGGGAAGCCGCTCATACTTCCCTGGAACCGCTCCAGTGCCGCCGATCACGTAATTCGCGACTCTAAACGGAATTGTGACCAAATTGAATGGCGCTTGGCAATATTGCCCGACTGTCGGGCCGCACCACGCCGTTCAGAGGCGGTTGACGACCAGGCAGTCGACCATGGCGGCAAGATGCAGCCCGGCGCCGGTGACGACAAAGCCGTGCCAGAGGGCATTGTGAAAGCGCAGGCGTTTCCAGGCGAAGAAGATGACGCCGCAGGAGTACACGATGCCGCCGGCGACAATCAGCGCGATCGAGGTCGTCGGCAACGTCGCCACCAGCGGCTTGACCAGGACGACGCCGCTCCAGCCGATGGCGAGATAGAAGACAATGGCCAGACGATCGAAGCGGCCGGGCAGGAACACTTTCATGGCAATGCCGGTCAAAGCAGCGGTCCAGACAAGGACAATCATCGGCAGCGCCAGCGGCGAGCCGTCGAGCTGGGCCAGAAAGGGCGTGTAGGTCGCGGCGATCAGGAGATAGATCGCCGCATGATCGAAGCGCCGCAAGATCCACTTCGCCGGCGACGTCACCGGCCACAGATTGTAGGTCAGCGAAATCGACAGCACAGTCAGCAGCGACACCACGAAGAAGGCGGCGGCGATGTATTCGCCGGGACCGGCATGGAAGGCGGCCAGCGCCAGCAACGCCGAGCCGGCGGCTATCGCCAGCACGATGCCGACCGCATGGACGATGCCATCGGCGATCATCTCCGCACGCGAGTAGTGCCAACGCCCGACATAAGGGATTTCAACTGGCTGGTCTGGCTGCGCTTCTCGCGAGGATAGTGAAGGTATGCTCGTCATAAAAAATCCTGCGTCACCCTTATCTGGGCGGCCGCCGGGCAGTATTTCAAGCTTTGATTGCGGTTTTGCGACTGCGGCGCTTCAGCACGCCGCGCCGGCATGCCAAGTGATCAGCGCGCCGAAAGCGGCTTCTTCACCGCCTTGAGCAGCGCGCGCTGGATGACCTCGTTGCCGGCGACGAGCGAACCCGCCTCGAGCATATCCTGGCCTCCATCCATGTCGGAGACGAAGCCACCGGCCTCGCGGATCAGCAGCAGGCCGGCGGCAATGTCCCAGGCCGAAAGGCCGGTTTCCCAAAAGCCGTCCATGCGGCCGGCGGCGACATAAGCGAGATCGAGCGCGGCGGAACCCAGGCGGCGCACGCCCGAGACCTCGGCCATCACATTGCGCAACTCGACGAGGAAATTGCCGTGCTGGCCGCGGCCGAGATGCGGCACGCCGCAGCCGATGACGCAGTCGGTGAGCTTGCTGCGGCCGGCAACGCGCAGCCGGCGATCGTTCATGAAGGCGCCGCCGCCGCGCTCGGCGGTGTAGAGCTCATCCATTGCCGGATTGTAGATGACAGCGGCGACCAACTGGCCCTGTCGCTCCAGCGCGATCGAGATGGAAAAGATCGGAATGCCGTGCAGGAAATTGGTGGTGCCGTCGAGCGGGTCGACGATCCAACGGTGCTGGTCGTCGTCCCCTGCGATCATGCCGCGCTCTTCCATCAGGAAGGCATAGCCCGGCCGTGCCTTCGACAGTTCGGCAAACAGGATGTCCTCGGCCTTGCGGTCGGCTTGGCTGACATAGTCGCCCGGTCCCTTCATCGACACCTGCAGGTTCTGCACCTCGCCGAAGTCGCGCGACAGCGAGCGGCCGGCCTTCATGGCGGCCTGGACCATGACATTGAGAAGTGCGGAGCGTGCCATCGTATCTGTTCCTGCCTACGTGTCAGTCTGCGCGGCGCATGTAGGTGAGTTCGTTGGTGTCGACGACGATGCGTTCGCCGGCGCCGATGAATGGCGGCACCAGCACGCGGATGCCGTTTTCCAGGACCGCCGGCTTGTACGAGGACGCGGCCGTCTGGCCCTTCACCACCGGGTCGGCCTCGGTGATGGTCAGCGTCACCTGGTCGGGCAGCGAAATGCCGATCGGCCTGTCCTCATAGAGCTGGACCGTCACCATCATGCCGTCCTGCAGGAAGGCGGCGCGGTCGCCGACGAAATCCTTCGCCAGCTCGAGCTGCTCGTAGCTCTGCGTGTCCATGAACACCAGTGCGTCGTCCTGGGCGTAGAGGAAGGAAAAATCCTTCAGGTCGAGCCGGATCTGCTCGACGGTCTCGGCCGAGCGGAAGCGCTCGTTGAGCTTGGTGCCGTTGATCAGGTTCTTCAGTTCGACCTGGTTGTAGGCACCGCCCTTGCCGGGCTTGACGGTGTTGGTCCTGACCGCCACCCAAAGGCCGCCATCGTGCTCGATGACATAGCCGGGACGGATTTCGTTGCCATTGATCTTGGCCATGATGAGATTGATCCGGGATGCTACCAACGGCTTGGCCGTTGGTATGGGGATGGTCGCTGGACAAGCGATTTCAGGCCCCCAAGACCACAAATCGGCAGGAGAGGCAAGGGATGCCAGATCGCCCGACAAGGGCCGGTAGCCTCAAACCTGGGCTGCAATGACTTTGCCGACGGCCTCGACTATGGCATCCGCAGCCTCAGTCAGCCGGTTGAGATGAGGCGAACGAAGTGCGGCGACCTGCAAGGAAAGGTCGACATCTTCCGTGTTGACCAGCATGAGGCCGTCGGGAAGTCCGCGCCTTGCAAGACGCAACGGCACTAGCCCAAGGCCGTGCCCCCGACGGACCCATTCCATCTGCAAGGCCGGATCCTGTATCTCCGCCGCGATCTCGAAACAACGCCTTCCGCCGACCAGAACCGACATGAGTTTCTGGCGCGCGTCGCAAGGGGCCGGACTAAGCACCCACGGCATGGGTGTCCGGCCACCGTCTTCCGGATCGGGGACGGTGGACGCAGCTATGACGCCAAGACGTTCAGTGCCAAGCGCTTCCGGGCCTGGCTTATCCGACGATCGCAGAACAATCGTCACATCGAGCTCGCCGCGTTCGAATTGATCGATCAGTTCGGCGCTCCAGCCGGTCTTGAGCCGTAGCGACACTTTCGGGAACGCCGCCGCGGCGTTGCCGATGGCCCCGGCGATGTCGCGGTCCGAGAGGCCATGGGCGAGACCCAGGCGGAACAGTCCTTCCGGCTCGGTCTTTCCGGCGAAGGATTTCAGCGCTTCTACGGAAGCGATGATATCGCGTCCGCGCGCCAGCACTTCCAGCCCCGTCGGCGTCAGTCGCGGCGGCTTTTGCCGGCGGTCGAGCAGCGTCGTGCCAAGCATGTCCTCCAGCCGCTGGATTTGCCGGGTCACAGCCGGCTGCGTCAGCGGCAGGCGCCGGGCGACCTTCTGGATCGAGCCCTCCTCGGCAAACAGGGCGAGCGTGCGCAATTCCTCAAGCATAGCCAGAACGATGTTTTGCAAGCATAATCATTCTGAACATTATAAATTTGAAATCCACCGCCTGGCAAGCGATTTTCCATTCAAACGGAAGGACAATGCCAATGAAGGCAATCGAACTGCAGAAGCCGGGCGGCATCGACAATCTCAAGATGGTCGAACGACCAACGCCGGAGCCCGGCCGTCAGGAGATGATCGTCCGCGTCAAGGCGACGGCGCTCAACTACCGCGATGTCGAGATCGCGCGCGGCAGCTATCACACGACATTCCCCTTGCCGCTGGTGCCGCTTTCCGACGGCCTCGGCGAGGTCGTTGCGGTTGGCTCCGAGGTCAGCCGCTTCAAGGTCGGCGACCGGGTCTGCGGCACGTTCTGGCAGCGATGGGTCGGCGGCAGCTTCGCCATGGCCGAACCCTCATACCAGCGCGGTGGCCCCATCGACGGTTTGCTGAGCGAATTCGCCCGGCTGGACGAACAGGCGGCTGTCATCGCGCCGGCGCATCTCAGCGATGTCGAGGCGGCGACGTTGCCTTGCGCCGCCGTCACTGCCTGGCATGCGTTGTTCACCGAGGGCAAGCTCAAGCCAGGCGAAACCGTGCTCAGCCTCGGCACCGGCGGCGTGTCGCTGTTTGCCGTGCAGTTGGCAAGGGCGGCCGGAGCGCGCGTCATTGTTACGTCGAGCAGCGATGAGAAGCTTGCCCGGGCGAAGGGGCTTGGCGCGCATGATGGCGTCAACTACCGCGACAATCCGTACTGGTCGTCGGCCGTGCTGGCGCTGACCGATGGCCGCGGCGCCGACCACATCATCGAAGTCGGTGGTCCCCAAAGTTTCGCGCAGTCGCTCAAGGCGTCGGCGCGCGGCGCCCAGATCAACGTCATCGGCTATCTCGGCGGCAGCGAAGGGGCGATCAATCCGCTCGACATCTTCCGCCGCCAGGTGAAAGCACGCGGCATACCGGTCGGCTCGCGCGAGTCCTTCGAAGCGATGAACCGGGCGCTCGCCGTCAATCGGCTGCGGCCGGTGATCGACCGGGTCTTCCCATGGGCAGAGGCAGCGCAGGCCTTTCGCCATCTCGAACACGGCTCTCCCTTCGGCAAGGTCGTGCTGGATCATACACAGTGACGTTGCGTGTCAGGGCAGGCGGTTGGCCTTCTGCAAGGCTTGCTTTGTCTGGTCGTCGGTCAGCCCTTGCAGGAAATCGTCCATCTCCGGATCGATAAGGCCGGCGCGGCGGGCGACCACATACCAGGCCCCAGCCAGGATCAGGTCGGGGTCGGTGCCGATGCCGCCCATATAGAGCTTTGCCAACCGGTTCTGGGCAGCGACATTGCCGCCTTCAGCTGCCTGCTTCATCCAGTTGAAGCCGGATTTCAGGTCGCGAACACCGCCCCGGCCCTCGATCATCCAGGCGGCAAGATCGATCTGCGCGGTGTCGTAGTTCTGCCTGGCAGCCTGTGCCAGCAAGCTGCGGGCCTTTGCATCGTCGCGGGTCTTGCCGCCGACGCCATTGGCATAGACCTGCGCCATCGCATACTGGGCGTCGGCAAGCCCTGTCGCCGCGGCACGCTCATAATAAGGCACAGCCCTGGTGATGCCGGCATCGCCCGGATCCTGCTGCACGAGCAATTGCGCGAAGTTGAACTGCGCCAGCCGGTTGCCGGCCTCGGCGGCGGCCTGCATCAGCGCATAAGCTCCCTTCTCGTCCTTCTTGACGTAGCGGCCGTCGAGCAGCATCAGCGCATACTGGAACTGCGATTCAGGAATCCCTTGCTCGGCGGCCTGCGCATACCATTTGGCGGCTTCCGCTGGGTTGAGCGGCACGCCCAACCCGCGCGACAGGATCTCGGCCACCAGCGTTTGCGCCGCCGGGTCGCCATTCTGAGCCCGCACCAACGCCAGATTGTAGGCCGTCTTGTAAAGGCCGCGCTGGAAAGCGCCATAGGCGGGGTCCGCCGGCTTGGCGCCGAAACGTTCGGGGTTGATCGCGTCGGCCGACGGCAGCGGCGCGGTTGTCGCCGGCTGCGGCAGCGGGGTGTCGATCGGCTTGTCGATATGGACGCCGGAATCCGTGGCACCGGCTTTTGGGGCACCCGCATCGGGAGCGATCGCATCCGGCACGCTGAGGGCGGGCGCGCTGGTGTCCGGCCTCGGCTGCGGCAGCGGAACGGTCTCCGCCGCGATCGCTGCCCCGCTCATCAAGGCTGCGACGAGAATCGCGAGAGGAAGTCCAGGTCGGCGCACGTCAGCCCTCGAAGCGCGGCGCGGTTTGGTCGAGCAGCGCATTGGCGGCAGCAATCGCCGCCTTCGGATCGGCGCCTTCGGCGAAGACAGCGCTTGAGACGGCCACGAACTCGGCGCCAGTGGCGGCCACCGCTTCTACCGAGGCGATGGCGGAACCGGCCATGACCACGCAAGGGATCTCAATCACGTCCGCCCACCATTGCCCAAGCGACAGGTTGCGCGGATGCGGTTCCGGCTTGTTGTCGTAGCCGAAGCGGCCGAAGAAGATGTAGTCGGGCCTGGTTTCGCCGAGTTCCAGCGCGTCGTCGCGCGTCTTGGCGCCACCGGCGCCGACCATCATCTTGCCCTGGAAGTGTTCGATGGTCTCGGCGAGCGCGTCCTTGGAAACCTCGACATGAATGCCGTCGGCCTGGACACGGCCGGCAATGCGGGTATCGCCGGCGATGATGACGGCGATGCCGGCCGCTTGCGCCGCCGGTACGATCTGTTCTGCAAAGGCCTGGAAGGCAGCCTCGTCCATGCCGTTCTCAGGCAGGATCAGCGAAGCGATATCACCGCCGTCGAAGGCAGCCGCAATGCGCTGCGCCGGAGCGTCCTTGGGTGCGATCAGCACGATGCGGCAGCGGTTGGGGGGTGTTGCGTCGTTCATTGGCTTTCGATCCCGGGTTTCGCCTATGCCGGGCGAAGATGGTTGCATTGCGGCATAGAACAAAGCGCCCGCCTTGAACAGGCGGGCGGGGATCGATGCGCTGGCTTTGGTTTACGATCGCCGGCGAGCCGACGCTCTGCGGCTCATTTGACGGCTTGCGGGCTTTCGGCCGGCGATTTGGCCCTCCACAAAGTCCAGCCGAGATTCATGCCGGCGGCGGCGATCAGGATGGCGGCTGCGCCGACGAGCTGGGCCGGATGCAGCCGGTGGCCGAAGGCCATGACATCGACCAGGATCGCAACGACAGGATAGATGAAGGACAGCGACCCCTGCAGATGCGTCGGCAGTTTTTGGATGGCGGCGTACATCAATATGTACACCAGGCCGGTGTGAACGACGCCAAGCGTGGCCAGCATGGCCCAGCTCCAGGCATCGGGGGGCAAATGCGAGAGGTTGGCGAAGGGCGCCAGCATGACGACGCCGACGCAGACCTGGATCAGCGCGATCAGATGCGGCGGGGTGCCCTTGAGCTTCTTGGCGACGATTGCCGCGACAGCCCAGAAGAAGGCCGCTCCGAGCGCCATGACGATGCCGACGACATAATCTGTGCCGGTTATGCCGGAACCGACACCCGCATCGGGCCCTGTCTGCACGATCAGCAGCATGCCGGCGAAGGCGATGCCGAGCCAGGTCAGCTTGGCCAGGGTCAGCCGCTCGCCGAAGAACAGCGCGCCGAAGCCGACCAGCATGAAGGGCTGCGTGTTGTAGACCGCCGTGGCAATCGAGATCGAGGCGCGGGAGAAGGCGCTGAACAGCAACAGCCAGTTGATGACAATGGCCGCGCCGCCAAGAGCGGCGATGGCAACAATGCGCAGCGTCAGCCTGCCGCGCAGCAGCCCGAGTGCCGCGCAGGTGATCAGCAGCGCCACCGCGCCGAAGGCGCAGCGCCAGAACACCACGTCCATGACGGGCTGGCCCGACATGACGACAAACCAGCCGATCGTGCCGACGATCGTCATCGCCGCCGTCATCTCGATCGTGCCGCGTACCGTGTTGTCCATGACAATACCTCTATCTGTTGAGGCCATAATCTCATGCCGCCTTGAGGGTTTATATGCCCTATGAAAGGTGATAAGGGTACAACACCTTATTTAATAAGGCGCGCGCTGCCCTTTTGCGAGGAGATGAAAATGCTGGACGAGTTGGACAGAAAGCTTCTCGACATCCTGATCCTGGATTCGCGGACTTCGTTGAAGGATCTGGCGCAGCAGGTCGGGCTGTCGTCGCCGAGCGTCTCGGAACGGCTGCGGCGGCTCGAGGAACGCGGCGTCATCCGCGCCTTCACCATCGAGATCGACCCGGAGGCGCTGGGGTTTCCGCTGCAGGCGATCGTGCGGGTGCGGCCACTGCCGGGCAAGCTGCATATTGTCCAGAAGCTGATCGAGGAGATCCCGGAATTCGGCGAATGCGACAAGGTCACCGGCGACGACTGTTTCGTGGCCCGGCTCTACGTACGCTCCATCGGCGAGCTCGACAAGCTTCTCGACCGCATCGCCGACAAGGCGGAGACCAGCACCGCCATCATCAAGGCGCAGCCGATCCGGCGCCGTCCGCCGCCACTGAATTAAGCTCCAGCTTGTAGCCGATGTGGCTGGCCTTGAAGCCGAGCCGGTCATAGAAGCGATGCGCGTCCTGGCGGCTCTTGTTGGTGGTCAGCTGGACAATCTTGCAGCCGCGTTCGCGGCACTGTTCGACCGCCCATTCCAGCAAACGCTGCCCCAGCCTTTCGCCGCGCCGGTCCGCGGCGACGCGCACAGCCTCGATCTGGCCGCGCAAGGCGCCCTGCAGCGACAGCCCGGCGAGATAGCTGATCTGCAACGTGCCGATGACGCGGCCGCTATCCGTCATCACGGCAAGAAACTGGTTGGGGTCGGCGTCGATGGCGGCAAAGGCGTCGCGATAGGCCTTGGCGAGTGGTTCGGTCGCATCCTCGCGGCTGCGGCCAAGCGGATCGTCGGCGAGCATGACTACGATGGCAGACAGGTCGGCCGCTTCGGCGCGGCGGATGTGGGGTTCGCTCATTGTCAAAAACCTGGGGGTCAAAAACCTGGGGCCAAAACCTGATGCAGCGGGGACGGCGCCCTTATGCATCGGCGATGATCTTGCCGCAAATCCGGAACCGTCGCTTTACGCACAGTTGATCGACACGGCCGGCATTTTCCCGGTCGCGGCGCAAGGGTTTCTGGGCTATTGCAGGGCACCGTCTTCCCTCCAGCATTTCCAGCTCATGTCAGGTCTGCTCGCCGATCCGTGGTTTTATGCCGCCGCCATTCCGGCGGTGATACTTGTCGGGCTGTCGAAAGGCGGCTTCGGCGGCGCTGTCGGCTTCGTTGGCGTGCCTTTGATGGCGGTGGCCATGCCGCCGGTGCAGGCGGCGGCTATCCTGCTGCCGATCCTGTGCCTGATGGACATCGTTTCGGTGTGGACGTGGTGGGGTGTGTATGACAGAAAGATGCTGGTCGACATGATGCCGGGCGCGGTGATCGGCATTGGGCTCGGCTGGCTGACGGCAGCGCTCGTAACCGAAGAGATGGTGCGGCTGATCGTCGGCGCTGTCGCGCTGATCTTCGTGCTGCGCTGGCTCTATCTCCAGTTCCGCCACGGTTCCGACCATGCGGCGGCGGCCAACCGCATCGCCGCCGCCTTTTGGGGCACCGTCGCCGGCTTCACCAGCTTCGTCGCCCATGTCGGCGGGCCCCCCTTCCAGGTCTATGCGCTGCCGATCCGGCTCGATCCGAAGGTGCTGTCGGGGACATCGGCGATCTTCTTTGCCGCCACCAACGCGCTGAAGCTGATCCCCTACTTCGCGCTTGGCCAGTTCGACACCGCCAACCTGACGGCGTCGGCCGTGCTGATGCCGCTGGCGCCGCTGGCCACCATCGCCGGCGCCTGGCTGGTGCGGCGCATGCGGCCGGAGATTTTTTATCCCTTCACCTACGCGACCGTGGCCGTGGTCGCGGTCAAGCTGCTTTGGGACGGGATCGCCGGCCTGCTCTAAATCCCGCTCAGGCCGCTGCCGGTTTGGTTCGCGGGGCGCTCGCAAAGGTCAGCGATGCACCACCCATGACCACGACCGCCATTGCGCCGAGAGTGGCGATGTCGTGCGCGGTCGGCTTCAGCACCATGTCGGCGACGACGACGATCATGATGACGAAATCGAACTTGACGATCCGTATCATGCGGCGCCCAAACGATATGGCAGCCGGGGTCATGCCGTCCGCGGCAAGCATTGTGGCAAGCTTTTCGAACGAAGGCTTCAGCACGAGGATACCGGTCAGAAACGCGGCGGCGTAGCCGCAAAGGCCGATGACGACCCAAAGGTCGGAGAAGCCGGTCCATAGCGAAGTCAGCACCAGACCAGAAGCCAGGGTCGCGATAGACGCCGGCACGAACAGACGCAAGCCGAGTTTGTCCGTCGTTCTCAGCATGACCATCAGCGTCTCGTCGTCGCCGGCGCGATCGGCGAGTATCGAAACCAGCAGCATGGCGAAACCGCCGCCGAGCCAGAGGATCGCTGCCATGACATGCAGGAATTTGAAGAGAGAATACCAGTCCATTGCCGCTCCTTGTGCATCGTTCCGGGGGTAAACGCTGCTTTCGCGCGTCTGCTTCCGAAGGAGGGCGGATTATCTCCGTACATGTATCCAGAAGATGCCGCGTGGGTGCCGGCTTGTTGCGGTGGCGCCGTCGCCGGATTTTACCGCCAGCCCGCACAATACCCGGCATTTGCCGGATAGACGCCGTGTCGGCATTGGCTGGTTCGCGGCATGATCCTGAAACCTGCGGGGACTAAGACCGACGCTCCATTTTGGCCGCGCGCGGTCGGACCAAGTCTGCAGCAACCAACGAGGGTATCCCATGCAAGGCGTAGCACGAAATTTCTTCACCCCTGGCCGTCATCTATTCCCTGTGCGGCATGGCGCTCGGCCTGCATATGGCGATCTCCAAAGACCATGGGCAGATGCCGACCCACGCGCACACCATGGTGGCGGGCTGGCTGATGTCGGCGGTGTTTGCTTTCTTCTACCACCTGTTTCCAGCGGTCGGGCAAAAGACGATTGCGGTCGTGCATTTCTGGCTGACGGCAATCTGCGGCATCGCACTGATGATCGGGCTTTACCTTGAACTTGCCGGCCATCCGGAGATCGAGCCGGTGCTGGCTTCCTCCTCGATGGGCTTTTATGCGGCAATGCTGCTGTTCGCCTTCATTTCCTTGCCGGCTGTGTGGAAGAAGGCATGAACAAGCCGACGATCAGGCTTAGGGGGCCGTTGTGCTGATACGGCACAGAAGGGCAGCGGTCGATCAAGAAATGTCCGCGCCGTTAAGGGTTCATTAAGCTTTACAGGTGTTTACTATGTCCATCCAGTGATCTGGATTCTTACCGAGTGGTTGGAGCCACTTCGTTTGACGCCTCCCTGTTAAACTCCTGAGAGCCGCCTTATCCGCGGCTCTTTTTTTGTCTGCTTCTGGTCCGCTTGGCGCCCCTGCGCAGGCGTTAACCGTTTGTTAAACATGTGCTTGCCTTCACCGGCGGCGAAGCGCATTTTCAAGCTTCAGTCATCTAGGGTGCCGGCGTTACGGCGATGAAGCCGAATCAGCCGACGGGGCAGTGCAGGGGCGTATCGATGAACGAGCCTTCGAAGGGCAGCGCGAAAACCATCAAGCTGGCGGAACGCCGGGTTTTCTCCCAATCCTTCAAACCGCTCTACCAGGAAGGAATGGGCCTGGTTGAGCAAGCAGCGGAATATCTCGACGGCAAGGGCCGGGCCGAGGCCAAGAAGCTGTCCAGACTGGCGGCGACGCTCTATGCGGCCGAATCGATGCGGCTGACCACAAGGCTGATGCAGGTCGCCTCCTGGCTGCTTTTGCAGCGGGCGGCAAACTCCGGCGAGATGACCCGCGACCAGGTCGCTTCGGAAAAATCCAAGGTGCGTCTCGACACCGCCTCGGCGCATGACGAAGCGGTCGGCTGGGGCGAACTGCCGAAGGATTTCCTCGACCTCGTCACCCGCTCGCTGCGCCTGCAGGCGCTGGTGCGCCGCATGGACGAAGAGATCTATGGCGGCGCGTTTGCCGAGACGCCGGTAACAAGCCGCCGCGCCAATCCGGTTTCCGACCAGATCACGCTGCTGAATACGGCTTTCGCTCGAGGTTAAACGCTTCCCGTTTCCGGTTTGTTCACATTTCCCTGACATCGCTGTGCGCCGGAGGTAGACTTCGCGCATGAGGGAAGCGATTCGCATCATCGGTATCGATCCGGGGCTGAGGCGCACCGGATGGGGCATCGTCGAGAGCCTCGGCAACTCGCTGCGCTTTATCAGCTCCGGCACTGTACGCTCCGACGACAAGGCGGCGCTGGCGACACGGCTCTGCCAATTGCATGACGGGCTGGCCGAGATCCTGCACGCGGCCATGCCGCAGGAGGCGGCCGTCGAGCAAACCTTCGTCAACAAGGATGCGGTGGCGACACTGAAGCTCGGCCAGGCGCGCGGCATAGCCATGCTGGTGCCGGCGCGCGCCGGCCTTGTCGTCGCCGAATATGCCCCCAATGCCGTCAAGAAGGCGGTGATCGGCGTTGGCCATGGCGACAAGAAGCAGATCCACATGATGGTAAAGGTGCTGTTGCCGAAAGCCGTTTTCGACACCGAACATGCCGCAGACGCGTTGGCTATTGCCATCTGCCACGCGCATCACCGGCAAAGCGTCGCCTACAGGATGGCGCTGGCCGGTTAGGCGTGTTCTTGACTTGTTCACGGTAAGGCAGTAAGTAATACCTGAGAGGTATTACCATGCGTGTCACCACCAAAGGGCAGGTCACGATACCCAAGCAGATAAGGGACCATCTGGGCATCGGGCCTGGTTCCGAGGTGGAATTTGTCGCCACCGACGATGGCGCCCGTCTTGTGGCCGTCACCGAAAATCTGTCTGAAGAGGAGGCAGCCCGCAGGTTCAGCGAGGTGCTTGACCGGATGGAGGGATCCCTGGATCTGGGTGGCATGACTGCCGACGAATATATGGAATGGTTGAGGGGGCCGCGTGAAGATCTCGACGTTGATTGACACCAATGTCCTCATCGACGTCTGGGGCCCGGCCGGACCCAATACAAAATGGTCGGCGTCGGCGATTGTTTCCTGCCGCCGCGACGGCGCATTGGTGGTCAACACGATTGTCTGGTCCGAACTGGCACCGCTGATCGCGACGGAGACGGCGCTTCGAAAGGCAGTCGAAACGCTCGAGATCGGTCGCGAGCCTCTGCCTTGGGACGCGGCTTTTCTTGCCGGTGTTACGCATTCGCGCTACCGCCGGGCGGGCGGCGTGCGGGAGCGTACCTTGCCCGATTTCTTCATTGGCGCCCATGCGACCGTTGCCGGGCACCGCCTCTTGACCCGCGACGCTGCTCGCTACCGCAGCTATTTCCCGGAGCTCGACATCATCTCTCCGGAAACACACCCATGAAAGCCCCTTCTTCCATGAAAGATCTGGCATGATCGGCAAATTGAAAGGCACGCTGGACGAGATCGACGAGGATTTCTGCCTCGTCGATGTGCACGGCGTCGGTTATGTCGCCTATTGCTCGGCGCGCACGCTGGCCGCGCTGCCTTCGCCCGGCGAGGCGGTGGTGCTGTTCATCGAGACCTATGTGCGCGAGGACATGATCCGGCTTTACGGTTTCCAGTCGGTGCTTGAGCGCGAGTGGTTCCGGCTGTTGATGAGCAATGTGCAAGGCGTCGGCGCCAAGGTGGCGCTGGCCATCCTGTCGACGCTGGCGCCGGCAGACCTCGCCAATGCGATCGCGCTGCGCGACATCGCCATGGTCAGCCGCGCGCCCGGCGTCGGCAAGAAGGTGGCCGAGCGCATCGTCACCGAGTTGAAGAACAAGGCGCCGGCCTATGCCGGAACCGCCTCCGGCACCATCGGCCTTAAGCAGGAGCTCGGCGAAGGCGTGGCGCCGGCGCCGATTACCGACGCCGTCTCGGCGCTGGTCAATCTCGGCTATTCGCGCGACACAGCAGCCAATGCTGTCGCGGCGGCGCTGAAGACGGCCGGCGAGGACGCCGATGCCTCGAAGCTCATTCGTTTCGGGCTGAAGGAACTGGCGCGGTGAGTGATTGCTTGTCCGGTCCTTTGCCCTGTGCAAGGAAGGCCGCATGAGCCTTTCACCCCGCCTCATTGCCCCGGAAAAGCGCGGCGAGGATGCTGAGCAGACCTTGCGGCCGCAGACGCTCGCCGATTTCGTCGGCCAGGCCGCGGTGCGGGCCAATCTCAAGGTCTTCATCGAGGCCGCCAAGGGCCGCAGCGAGGCGCTTGACCATGTGCTGTTCGTCGGGCCGCCGGGGCTTGGCAAGACAACGCTGGCGCAGATCATGGCGCGCGAGCTCGGCGTCAATTTCCGCTCGACCTCCGGCCCGGTGATCGCCAAGGCCGGCGATCTCGCCGCACTTCTCACCAATCTCGAAGACCGCGATGTGCTGTTCATCGACGAGATCCACCGGCTCAATCCGGCGGTCGAGGAAATCCTTTACCCGGCAATGGAGGATTTCCAGCTCGACCTGATCATCGGCGAAGGTCCGGCAGCACGCTCGGTCAAGATCGATCTTGCCCGCTTCACCCTGGTCGCCGCCACCACCAGGCTCGGCCTTTTGACCAACCCGCTGCGCGACCGTTTCGGCATTCCGGTGCGGCTCAATTTCTATTCGGTCGAGGAACTGGAGCAGATCGTGCGGCGCGGTGCCCGCATCCTGCAAATGCCGCTCGGCGACGACGGCGCGCTGGAGATTGCGCGCCGCGCCCGCGGTACGCCGCGCATTGCCGGCCGGCTGCTGCGCCGGGTGCGCGATTTCGCCTCCGTTGCCGGCGACGGTCACGTCGACAAGCAGATTGCCGACGAAGCTCTCACCCGGCTCGAGGTCGACGCGCTCGGCCTCGACGCGCTCGACCGCCGCTATCTCTCGATGATCGCGCGCAATTTCGGTGGTGGGCCGGTCGGCATCGAAACGATCGCCGCCGGCCTGTCCGAGCCGCGCGACGCCATCGAGGACATTATCGAACCCTATTTGATCCAGCAGGGTTTCATCCAGCGCACGCCACGCGGCCGCGTGCTGACCGCCAATGCCTGGCGCCATCTCGGCCTCGACGCGCCGAAGGATCTGGCGCAGCAGCAGATCAACCTGTTCCAGGAAGAGTAACGGAGATTTGTTCTTCGGAACGGATTTCTGTGCAGAATTTCCTCAAGCTTGCCAGCGTGAAGGCGCATTCTTGGATGCTATCGGGCGTCGTAGTGTCGGCGCGAACTGCTCCGATCAAGGTCGGAGCCAGAAAAGTGATCACCAGACGCGGGTTCCTGAAATTCGTCGGGGGTTCATTCCTCTCGCTGGCGTCGCTCAGTGCCTATGCGGTCGGCATCGAGCCGATGCTGTTGACCCATTTGAAGCGCTACCGGCTGACCCCGCCGCATTGGCCGGCGGGCTTGAAGCTGCGCGTTGTAGCACTTGCCGATATTCACGCCTGCCGCCCCTGGATGACGCCTGAGCGGATCGCTTCGCTCGTCGAGGGTGCGAACGTGCTGCAGCCCGATCTGATCGTACTGCTCGGCGACTATATCTCAGGCATGTCCCTGGTGACGAACCGGGTGGAGGCCCATGAATGGGCGCCGGCCTTGTCAGGACTGAAGGCGCCGCTTGGTGTCCTGTCGATCCTCGGCAATCACGACTGGTGGCACGATCCTTTCGCGCAGCAGGCCGGAGCGGGGCCGACTGTGGCGCGCAAGGCATTGGAGGAAGCCGGCATCTCGGTTCTGGAGAACGACGCTGTGCGTCTGGAAAAGAATGGATACGGCTTCTGGATCGCCGGACTCGCCGACCAGCTGGCCCTGTTGCCGAACAAGGCCGCAGGCCGCGACAAATTTGAAGGCCTCGACGATCTCGACGGCACGCTGGCCAAGATCACCGACCAGGCACCGATCATCCTGCTTGCGCATGAGCCTGACATTTTCCCGAAAGTGCCGTGGCGGGTTTCGCTGACGCTGTCGGGCCACACACATGGCGGGCAGGTCAGGCTGTTCGGCTATTCACCGGTGGTGCCGTCCCGCTTCGGCAACCGCTTTGCCTATGGCCATGTCGTCGAGAATGACCGCAATTTGATCGTGTCAGGCGGGCTCGGCTTCAGCATCGCGCCGGTGCGCTTTGGCATGCGGCCGGAGATCCTACAGATCGACCTCGGTTAGAGCATGCCGGTATTCAGGTGATGCCGGCCTGCAAATGAGGTGTTCCTGCGCTTCCGGTAGTCACGGACCAAAGTCCGCTCCGTTCCGGTTCTCGGACCCCTCATTTCCGACTCGGCCTGATCTGGATCTCGACATGCCTAGGGCTAATGGAGCGAGCGGATTGCATCCATCACGGCGGGTTCGGCCTTTTCGCCGTTGAAGGCATCGACGATGCCGAAGGCGCCGCCAAAACTCCACACCGACCATGAGAAGCCATGCGCCTCGGCGCGCGCGATCATGTCCTTGACATAGGCCGCGCGGTATTTGGGCGGCATCACATAGGGATTGCCATATTCCTGGCGGATCATGCCGAACTCGCCCAGCGTGATGTTTTCCGGCTTGATGGCGTTGGCCTTCGCCCAGGCCTCGACCTTTTCGAACGGCGCATCCATGACGCCGAGCAGCTTTTCGTCCGTGTCCATGCTGGCGACTTGTTCATCGAGATAGGCGAGCAGGCCGTTCCGTCTGGTCCGTGGCGCCTCGGCTTTTATCTTGGCGCGGATCGCATCCAGCGTCGCATCGAGCTCGGCGCGCGGCACCGCGGTCAGCGGATAGGGCAGGCCGGTAACATAAAGAATGAAATCGCCGGCCCAGGTCGCGCCCTGATGCGTCAGCAGGAACGGGTCGTAGGAGTGGAAGGTCCAGATGAGGTTGTCGTCGGGGACCGACTTTGGATCGATCCTGACCAGCGAAGCCGCATTGGAATAGCAGGCGCCGGTCAGGATCAGCGTCAGCCTGGTGGCCGAGGCGCGCGCGGCCGCCAACAGCTTTTGCTGACGCTCCGGCCACAGGCTGGCGCCATCGCTGTCGCAGTCGACGATCGGCTCGTTCATCGGCTCGAAGGCGACCTGCGCCGGGTCCTCGGAGGCCAGCGTGCGCGCCATTTTGCGGACGACCTCGACATAGGCGTCGAAGGTTGCGGGATCGTCCATCACCTGGCCCATGCCGATCTCGCGGCCGCCGCCGGCGGGAATCAGATGCATGTCGACGATCACTTTCAGACCGGCCCGGTTGATCATGCGCGCCGAGTCCCGCACGCTGGCATAAAGGTCGTCACGCAGCGCCAGTGTCTGGTCCGACATAAACGGCGAGGGATCGACCGGCATGCGCAGAAAGTCGAAACCGGCGGCCTTCAGCGCCTTGAGGTCATTCTCGTTGAGGAACTTGCGCCATTCCGGATAGGGCAGGATGGCTTGTCGGTCGTTCCATTTGTCTTCCCCGACCCAGGTCGTCCACTGGTCGAGGTTGAGGCCGCGCTTCATCGAAAAGCTAGCGGCCTGACCGGGAAGCGCAGACGCCGCCAGCACCAGCAGCGCTGCTATCACGGTCTTGATCATCGCCGTCAACAGTGCCATCCGGTTTGCTGCGCTGGTGATTTTGGCAAGACAGGTGCCCCGCCGGGGGCAAAAAGGAAAGCGCGATGGACGATCATGGTGAATCGGCGGCGCTTGCCGGCGGGCTTTCCGGAGCCTTGACGGAATTCGGCCATCGGCTGATGGCGCGAGTCTATTATGCCGACACCGATTTTTCCGGCGTCGTCTACCACGCGCGCTATCTCGAATTCTTCGAGCGCGGCCGCTCGGACTATCTCAGGCTGGCGGGCGTCCACCACACAGAACTTCACGAAGGCAAGCACGGCGAACGGATCGTCTGGGTGGTACGGCGGATGGAGATAGATTTCCGCTCGCCTGCCCGCATGGACGACATCCTGACCATCGACACATCAACGCAGGATATTTCCGGCGCTCGCATCGTCATGGCGCAGCAATTGAAACGCGGGACAGAGGTACTGGTCGAAGCAAAGGTCGAGGCGGCGATCATCGGCGAGAACGGCCGGCCGAAGCGCTTTCCGAAAGAATGGATCGCGGCCTTTCTACCAGGAGCAAGCTGATATCCAGGCCTGCCGGCCGGCAACGAGCGGCCAATCGGCAGCGCATTCGATTGTGGATGGATGGCCCGCGTCGTGCCTTGGCGCGGCAATGCGCCGCGCCATATTTCCTAACCCATCCTTAACCATAACGGTTCATGAAGAGATTGGTGAAGATTGGAAGAATCCGCGCGCCTTCCTTTCACCAATATTTGCCCTGAAAAGGCCGCCAACGGTGCATTTTGGGGTTAATCCGGAAGCCAAGCGCGAACGGACCACAAGGGATGCCCATGGGCCAGCCGCCAGCCATGCCCGGAAAATCTTAAGGACTGAAGCATGGAAACTACCGCACTCGCCGATCCGGCAGCGCAATTGTCGATTTGGGCGCTGTTCACACAGGCCAGCTGGGTGGTCAAGCTGGTCATGATAGGTCTGCTCTGCGCCTCGGTCTGGACCTGGGCGATTATCGTCGACAAGCTGGTCAGCTATGCCCGCATGCGTCTGTCGCTCAATCGCTTCGAACAGGTGTTCTGGTCGGGGCAGTCGCTGGAAGAGCTCTATCGCACGCTTGCCGACCGGAAGACCACGGGCATGGGTGCGATCTTCGTCGCCGCCATGCGCGAATGGAAGAAGAGCTTCGAGAAGGGGGCCAAATCGCCGCTCGGCCTGCAGACCCGCATCGACAAGGCGATGGACCTGGCGTTGACGCGCGAGATGGAGAAGCTGGAGGGCCGTCTCGGCTTTCTCGCCACCACCGGTTCGGCTGCACCCTTCATCGGCCTGTTCGGCACCGTCATCGGCATCATGACCTCGTTCCAGGCGATTGCCGGTTCGAAAAACACCAGTCTCGCGGTTGTTGCACCCGGCATTGCCGAAGCGCTGCTGGCGACGGCCATCGGTCTTCTCGCCGCCATACCGGCGGTTATCGCCTACAACAAGCTGTCATCCGACGCGAACAAGATCGCGGTGCGGATGGAAGGGTTCTCGGATGAGTTCTCCGCCATACTCTCGCGCCAAATCGATGAAAAAGTAGCGCCTAAGGGCTGAGGTAAGAAGATGGGTATGTCGGTTGGCATGGCAGGACGCGGCGGACGCGGGCACAGGCGGCGCGGCCGCCACCATGCATTGATGTCGGAAATCAACGTCACGCCGATGGTCGACGTGATGCTGGTGCTCTTGATCATCTTCATGGTCGCCGCACCTATGTTGACGGTCGGCGTGCCGGTCGACCTGCCGGAGACTAAGGCCAAGGCTCTGAACGCCGACACCCAGCCGATCACCGTTTCGATCGACGCGGCCGGCAAGATTTTCCTGCAGGAGACCGAAATCCCAAGGGAAGAGCTGGTCGCCAAACTGCAGGCGATTTCCAAGACCGGCTACGAAGAGCGCATCTTCATCCGCGGCGACAAGGCGACCAACTATGGCGCCGCGATGGAGGTGATGGCCCTCATCCAGGCCGCCGGCTACAAGAATATCGGCCTGATTTCACTGCAGCAACAGGATCAGTAGACGCACGATGAAGACCGGCCTCACCACATCGGTGATACTGCATACGGTGGCACTGGCTTTCGGCCTGTTCACCCTGTCGGCGCCGGCCGCGCTGCCGTCCACGGATGTCGAGTCGATAGCGGTCGACATCGTTCCCATGGAAGCCATTGCGCAGACGCTGCAGGGCGACAAGAAGGCGGTGATGCACGAAAAGCCGGCGCCGATGCCGACCAAGCGTCCCGACATCGTGCCAGATGCACAGAAAATCGGCGAGAACAGCGTTGATACCGACAAGCCGGTGACGGACGAGCCCAAGCCGAAGCTGGTGGAGAAAACAGCGACGGCTGCTCCGGCGCCGACCCCGACCGAAAAGCCGAAGACCGAGGACACGCCGAAGCCAAAGGAAGCGCCGAAGCCGACACCTGCGACGGAGGTGGCGCCGGAGCCGCAGCCGAAGGAAGAGGTCAAGCCCGAGCCGGTGAAGCAGGTTGAACCGAAGCCGACCCCGGTGAAGGAGCCTGCACCAACACCGCAGCCGGACACGACCGCCGCCATAGAGCCGAAGCCACGCGTGAAGCCCGACGCGGTCGCCGAAGCCATATCGGATCAGCAGCCTCTGGAAGAAGCGCAGCTTCCGACTTCCGCTCCTGCTCCGGAAGCACGGCCGAAGCCGCAACCGGCGCAGGCTGAAAGCGCGAAGGCTCCGGACCGCAAGGACGCCGACAAGCCGGTCAAGGAAGCCTCGTCGAAGCCGAAGTCCGAGGAAAAGCAGTTCAATGAAGGTGAGATCACTGCTCTGCTCGACAAGCAGAAGCCTTCTGGCGGCGGCGCCAAGCGCTCGACGCAGCAGGCGTCGCTCGGCGCCGACAAGACCCAGGGCCAGAAACTGTCGCAGGCCGAAATGGGCACTTTGTCGGATCAGCTGGGCAATAGCTGGACCCTTCCGGTGGGGGTTGAGGGCTCGGAAAACTTCGTCGCCGTGATCGTGTTCAATCTCGATGCCTCCGGCAAGCTCGAAGGCCGTCCGACCGTCGAAAAATCGAGCGGAAACCGCCAATTCGACGAGAGTGCGGTACGTGCCGTCCAGAAGGCAAACATGGCTGGCCTGCAAGTTCCTGCCGGCAAGCATGATATCTGGGCCCAGGTTCGAGTCACTTTCGACCCCAGGGAGATGCTGGGGCTCTAGGCCTGGTATCCACAAAATCAGTTACGAGAAGCGAGAAGACATGAAATCCATCCTCAAGCCGCTCCTGACGATTGCAGCCATGGCGCTGGGCATGACTGCCGTTGCCACCTTGCCGGCGCGAGCACTCGTCGAGATCAACGTCAACAAGGGCAATGTCGAACCGTTGCCGATCGCAATCACCGATTTTCAAGGTGAGCTTGGCGCCCAGATTTCCGATATCGTCAGCGCCGACCTGAAACGCTCAGGCCTGTTCGCACCGATAGACAAGAACGCCTTCATCGAGAAGATCGCCAATCCGGATGCGCAGCCGCGCTTCGACGACTGGAAGGTGATCAATGCGCAGGCGCTGGTTACCGGCAGTGTCGCAAAGGAGGCGGACGGCCGTATCCGCGCCCAATACAGACTGTGGGATACTTTTGCCGGCCAACAGATGTCGGGCGAACAGTTCTTCGCCAATGATGCCAATCAGCGCCGCGTCGCCCACATCATCGCCGATGCGATCTACGAGAGGCTCACCGGCGAGAAGGGCTATTTCGACACCCGCGTCGTCTTCATCGACGAATCCGGCGCCAAGAATGCGCGCAAGAAGCGGCTCGCCATCATGGACCAGGACGGCGCCAATGTGCGCTATCTCTCGGACGGCCGCTCGATCGTGCTGACACCGCGTTTCTCGCCGAACCGGCAGGAAATCACTTACATGTCGTACGAAAGCGGCCAGCCGCGGGTCTATCTGCTGCAGATCGAGACCGGACAGCGCGAACTGGTCGGCAACTTTCCCGGCATGACCTTTGCGCCGCGCTTCTCGCCCGACGGCCAGAAGGTGATCATGAGCCTGCTGCGCGATGACGGCAATTCCAACATCTTCGCCATGGATCTGCGAAGCCGCTCGACCACCCGGCTGACCAACTCGACCGCCATCGACACCTCGCCCTCTTATTCGCCCGACGGCAGCAAGGTGGTATTCACTTCCGATCGTGGCGGCCGTGCGCAGATTTATGTGATGGGCGCCGACGGCTCGGGCCAGACCCGCATTTCGTTCGGCGACGGCGTCTATTCGACGCCGGTGTGGTCGCCGCGCGGC